>DAIO01000189.1:0-4217 GCA_002498745.1 Methanosaeta sp. UBA533
CCCTCGGTGGTGAACTCCTCTGCTTCCACATAGAAGGTGCGGAACTTCTTGGAGGACAGGCGGCTGGCGGAGATGGAGACCACGGAATCGGAGAAGACCGCCATCGCCTCGCAGACATTGCGGCTGCCGGCGCTGAATATCTGGTAGTCCTCCTCCCCTTTGAAGAGGACATTGAAGACTATGTCGATATCATGGATCATGAGGTCCTCGACTACTGAGGCATCGGTTATGCGGTTGGATGTGGGGTTATGTCTCTTGATGGAGACATAGTCCGGTCGCTCGGCGATCTTCTTGATCTCCTCCACGATGGGGTTGAACCTCTCGATATGGCCCACCCCCACGACAAGATCGGTCTTCTCGATCAGCGCCAAGAGACGCTCTGCCTCCTGGACAGTCATTGTGATGGGCTTCTCGATCAGGCAGTTGACCCCTGCATTTATGACCTTACTGGCCGTATCGAAGTGGTATTGGGTGGGAACGCATACGCTTACCGCCTCTGCCCGTGCCAGCAGCTCCTCGGGGCTTGAGCAGACAGTGGCGAACTCACTTGCACGCTGAGCATTTTCCGATATGGGATCGTAGACGTAGACTGTGTCTACCCCTTTCAGCTCCGAGTAGACCCGCACATGATTCTTCCCCATGGCCCCGACGCCAATAACTCCAACGTCCATGTTCAGTCCTCGAAGCAATTTATGGTCTGGGCGATATGCTGGAGGTCAGAGGCGCTCAATGAGGGATGCACAGGAAGGCTCATCACCCGACGGGATACGTCCTCTGATACCGGGCACCTGTCCCGGCCATAACCCAGCTTTTGGTAGATGGGCTGCTCATAGACCGCTTTGGGATAATGCACTGCGGTGGCGATGCCATTGGCATTGAGGTACTCCATCAGCTTCTCTCTGGAGACGGGGAAGTCATCCTCCACTCGCAGGACATACTGGTTGTAGACATGGCGCACATCCGCCGTCCGGAAGGGAACTGTCAGCCCATCGATCTTGATCGTTTTATTCAAGGTTTCGGCATTCTCGATCCTCTTGGCGATGAATCCCTCCAGCCGCTTTATCTGGCCCGAGCCTATGGCTCCCTGGATGTTCGTCATCCGGTAGTTGTAGCCAATTGATATGTGGTTGTACTTTCCGGTGTCACCGTGGTTTCTTAGCAGCCGCAGGCGATCGGCCAGGGCGTCATCGTTAGTGGTGATCATGCCTCCCTCACCAGTGGTCATGTTCTTTGTAGGATAGAAGGAGAAACAGCCGGTTCCAAATGTGCCCACCATCCTTCCCCCGAGCATCGCACCGTGAGCCTGAGCGCAATCCTCCACCAGGGCAATGTTATGATCCTCGCAGATCTGGCTCACAGCCTTGGCATCGAAGGGCTGGCCGTAGAGGTGAACCCCGATCACCGCTCTGGTACGAGGGGTGATCTTCTCTGATAGGTCGTCTGGGTCGATATTGAACGTTCTTGGGTCCACGTCAGCGAAGACGGGCACCGAGCCCTGGTAGAGAACGGTATTGGCGGTAGCAATAAAGGTGAATGCCGGTGAGATGACCTCGTCTCCCCGCTCGAGGCCCAATCCCTTCAGGGCCAGGTCTAGGGCCACAGTGCCGTTGCTGACGGCAATGGAATGTCCTACACCCAAATACTCGCTGAACTCCTCTTCAAAATTCTTGACCTTTTCGCCCTGAGTGAGCATGCCGCTCCTCAGCACCTCTCCCACCGCCTCGATCTCCTCTTCCCCCACTGTGGGCTTGGCTATGGAAATAAAATCTCTCATCAAGATCTCCTTGTATCCTGTTCTGGTCGCTATATCCTGTGCTCATCTTCACCCTTGAAAAGGCTTGTCACTCAAAGCCCATTATCTTTCATTTCTGGAGATATATGGCCCCGTATGACCTCTGCAGGCTTGCCCCAGTAGCCGGCCTCAATCACCGTTCCCGGATAGATTGAGGTGTTGATCCCGGTCATGACTCCATGGCCCATGATCACACCAAGCTTGCGCCTGCCGCTGTCTACCTTCTCCCCTTTGAGATATGACTTAATGTTACTCTTATCATGGCGCAAGTTTGAGCAGATGGTCCCTGCACCGAAGTTGCATCTCTCGCCGATGATGCTGTCTCCCACATAGGAGAGGTGGCCGATCTTGGTGCCATTCATAATGGCGCTGTTCTTGATCTCCACGGCGTTGCCTATTCGGACGTTGTCCCCTATGCAGCATGCAGGCCGGATATAGCAGTTGGGCCCTATCTCCGAGTCTTGGCCGATCATAACCGGCCCCTCGATATAGGATCCAGAGCGGACGACTGTTCCCCTGCCGATGGAGATCTTTCCTTTCAGGGTTGATCCTTCTTCCACTTCACCCAAGATCCGGGGCTCGACCTGAGCGAGCAGCGCAAGATTAGCCTCCAGGATGTCCCAGGGCCGGCCGATCTCCAGCCAGCTGTTCAGTTCTACGATCTCTATGGCCTCTTTGTTTGCCGCCCGGTTCAGGCCGTCTGTCAGCTCGTACTCGCCCCGAGAGGATTTGGGTATTACCCGCAGCTCATCGAAGATCCATTTCTTGAAGAGATAGATGCCTGCATTGGCCAGGTTTGAGGGAGGATCTTCGCTCTTCTCCACCACCGACTGGAAGATGCCGTCCTCCTCCAAAAAGACGCCGTACCTGCTTGGGTCATCGACCTTGATCGCCGAGACCGCCATACCCTTGGCAGCCAGCTCCTTCAGTGCGCCAACATCGGGAAGAACGTCCCCATTCAACACCATGAAACTGTCCTCGGCCAGGCTCTCCGCCGCCATCAGCGCATGGGCAGTTCCCAGCTGCTCATTCTGATGAGCATATTCTATCTTCACCCCAAGGCTCCGGCCGTCCTGGAAATGATCCCGCACCGAATCGGCGCCGTAACCCACCACCAGCACGAACCTCTCAATTCCTGCCTCTTTGGCCCGGAGAACGATATGCTCGAGAAGTGGCCTGCCAGCTATTGGGAGCATGACCTTTGGCACCCTTGCAGTCAGTGGGCGCATCCTGCTTCCTTCTCCCGCGGCGAGAATGATCGCTTGCATTGTCTAACCCTGAGATCTGAGGATGCAGGGGGGATAAAAATGCTTCTGCAAAAAAACCGAAAAGGCTTTACGGTTATTTGTCCCAGAGGCACTCATGTTGGATGAGTTCGCCCGCTATACCGCCCTGCAGCGCGATCAAATGCCTCTGGCAATGCTGCTCGTCTATCTTAAGAGGAAGGGGGGGTTTGTGCAGCTGAACCAGATCTGGCGGGAGCTGGGGCCCACCGGCGGGGGACCATTCTGGAACCAGACCACCCTCATCAATAAGCTGGACAAGCTGGAGAGGTTAGGGGTAGTGGTCATGGAGAAGAGAATCCTCCCCTCTCCCCGTGCCGAGGCCAAGAAGAAGACCAACACCTTTTACCGGCTCAGTCCGGCCACACCCCTGTATCCCTACGTCTATGGCATGCTCAAGATCTACAAAGAAGAGCAGGACAGATACTCCTCCCAGCTGGTTGACAAGCCCTTAGACCATCTCTGTCGCCTGGCGGGAAGGTCGAGTGCGTCCGATCCCCTCATCGGCAGGGAGCTGGAGGTGGCGAAGGAATTGATCTCCGAGGTCTTCAGCGTGGGCGGCGATGAGGTGCGGATGATGATCAAGGAGAGGATGGTCCGCAAGGGGATGATACGGGATCGAAGAAGGGCCTCTCCAGAGGAGAAGCCGGAGGAAAAGGCAAAAGTTGAAAAAAAGGAGGGTGCAAAGGTGCAGGTCGGGAAGGCTAAAAGGCCGTATCGAAGGAAGAGGAAGGAGGTGCCCGGACAGGAAGAGGGTGAGTGATCAGCTCTCAAACAATGTCTTGGTGATGAAAAAAGATATTACGATCTAGATATAGACCGCTGTTCCAGGCTCCACATTGATTATCTTCTGAACTCCTCTTTGGAAGTACATCGTCTTCGGGTAGTTGAACTGGCCATCGTAGACTCTAATGTCGTGGTTCTGGTTGCCAACGACGCTAAAGCTGAACTTTCCGTCCAGAGGATCTCCACCTGTTCCCTCAGTACCTATGTAATTTCCATCCAAGAATACCTGGTATCCTCTCATCCCTTGTGACTGGATTGTCACAGGGGTGTCTCCGCCAAAAGAAGTCGTTTGCGGCGGCGTTGATGTGACTGCTCCTCGCCCTAAAGAGCGGGGCTTCCACGGCTTCCTGTGCCGA
>DAIO01000221.1:0-14120 GCA_002498745.1 Methanosaeta sp. UBA533
TACATCACAATCGGGACACTACCCTGTTGGAGGCAATAGTATGAAGAGTTCGACCTGTTTCTTGCTAGCTGTAGCCCTCTGCCTGCTTCTGGCAGTGCCAGCCAGCTATGCTAATGAGACCGTTCTTATAGAGGACGATCTGGGGAGAAGCATTAACATCGGCTCCCCATCAGAGAGAGTGGTCTTCACCATGGAGAATGCCCTCAAGACCTATTATGCCGTAGGAGATCCAGATAATGTGGTCGCCCTTAAAGATGACAAATGGATGCGAAGGCTAATGGAAGATGTATTTCCCGTAGTCGATCCCAACTTCGAGGATAAGATACTGATCAACATCACGGGCGACCAGCTGGGCCTCGAATCCCTGGCCAAGGTAGATCCCGATCTGGTAGTCCTGTGGGCCTCCTCTCCCGATGACCCGAACATCCTGGCCATCAATGATACACTGAAAGTGCCCGTCTTTGCCATCTACGTAACCTCTCTTGATGATGTCTACCGCCAGGTGGATACAATGGGCATCATCTCAGGAAACACCGATCGCGCATCCGAGGTTAAGGAGATAATGGAAGGATACGTTGAATTGACCACCAACGTCACGGATCAGATCCAGGAGAGCGATAGGCCGGGGGTTTTCTGGATGTGGACGGATATCTATGGCACAGCAGGTGTCGATAGCGGCATAAACGACCTGATCGATATGGCAGGAGGCAGCAATGTCATGAAGCTGGCGGAAGAGGAGGCGCAGAATCTAGAGCATCCAGTAATCAACCAGGAGACTCTGATCAAGCTCAACCCCGATGTCATCTATATGTGGTACAATGAGGACCTGGATCCTGAGGACATCATCAATGGTGAGGATTTCCAGGGCTTGAGGGACATAAATGCTGTAAAGAACCGCCGGGTCTATGAGATCAGCAATCCCTATCTATTCGATGCCTTCTCCCCCCGCATGCCTCTGGCTTTGCTGCATGTTGCCAGGGATCTGCATCACGATAAGTTCCAGGACGTGGACATGAACCAGACTATCGATCAATACAACGTGGATATCTGGGGCGTGCATTATCCCAGCATGGCTAAAGCCTGAGACGGAATTTGATGCCATCTCAGACTGAGAAGATGGGCATGGCGCGTGAGAGAATCACGGGCAGATCGCTCCTCTATTATCTATTTTTGAGCCTTCCCCTTTTTGCCTTCTTCTCATCCATTTTCATAGGCCCTTTTCACATAAATCCAGTGCAGCTGGTCGATCTGATGGCCTCAAAGATCTTGGGTTATGCCACAGACTACCCGGACGTCTACAGCACTGTGATCTTTCAGGTTCGCCTCCCGCGACTGCTTTTAGGCATGATGGTAGGAGCCAGCCTCTCGGTCTCCGGGGCGGCATTCCAGGGCATTTTCAGAAATCCGCTCGTCAGCCCTTACATCCTCGGCCTATCCTCGGGAGCGGCCTTTGGAGCTGCCCTCTCTTTGGCCTTTTTGCCAGGAGTGTCCATTCAATACGCTGCTTTCTTATTCAGTCTGCTGGCAGTGGCTCTGACCTATTTCATGGCTACGACCAACCGGAGCACTCCAATCGTCTCCCTTGTCCTGGCGGGGGTGATAGTCTCTGCGGTGTTTGACTCCCTCCTGGCTATAATTCAGATCGCCGTAAGCGAGAGGGCCCTGCAGAGCATAGTCTTCTGGATTATGGGCAGCCTGGGCACAGCGAGCTGGTCGAAGATATATAGCGCCTTTCCGCTCTTCGCACTTGGATGCACAGTCATGCTGCTATTGCGCTGGAGGCTGAATGTCCTCGCTTTGGGTGATGAGGAGGCGCGCTCAGTTGGTCTGAATCCAGAGAAATACAAGATCATTTTCATCGTCGCAGCATCTCTTGCCGCCTCTTCTGCGGTTGCCGTGGCTGGGATCATCGGACTGGTGGGGCTGGTCGTCCCCCATATGCTGCGCATGATCTTTGGGCCGGATCACAGGACACTAATTCCCCTATCTCTGACATTTGGCGCCTCTTTTCTGGTTGTAGTTGACGACTTCGCCCGGGCGGGGCTGGGATTCGAAGTGCCGGTCGGGGTGATCACCACATTGGTAGGAGCGCCCCTCTTCGCTTATCTGCTTCGCACAACGCGATCGGGTGGTTGGGAGTGAATATGAATCTGGGCGTGATTACAGAGGGCATCTCTTTAAGCTACAATAACCGTTTGGTCTTGGGCGATGTTAGCCTGCAATTGAGAAAGGGGGCCATCGTAACCCTTCTGGGTCCCAATGGCTGCGGAAAGACAACTCTATTGAAGATCATCAATGGACTCCTTCATCCTGATTCTGGAAAGGTCTATGTGGACGGAAATGATGTCTCCCGGATGCGGCAGACCGATATGGCCCGGCTGATAGGACATGTGCCCCAGACTCAGAGGTCATCATTTCCATTTACGGCCCTGGATATCGTTCTTACCGGGAGAATGCCCCATATCTCCGCCCTATCCCAGCCAGGACCGAGAGATCTGGAAAAAGCTCGTCAGGCCATGGATATGGTGGGAGCATCTCATCTATCCAGCAGGCCTTACACTCAAATCAGTGGGGGCGAGAGGCAGCTGGTGATGATCGCCAGGGCGCTGGCTCAGGAGCCCTCTTTTCTATTGCTGGACGAGCCCACCTCTTATCTGGATTTTAAAAACCAGTATCAAGTCCTCAAGATGATATCCCGGATCGCGAGAGATCAGAAGGTGACGGTGGTTATGACTCTGCATGATCCCAATCATGCCCTGATGTTCTCGGATGAGCTGGTACTGCTGCGAAAGCTGACAGAAAAAGAATGTGGGGATGAGCAGAAATGCAAAGGCGAGTCCAATTGCAATCATCAGAATGTGGTAGCAGCAGGAAGGCCCGCAGAAGTCATGACCCCGGAGAACATCTTTGAGGCCTATGGCATCGAAGTCGAATTCATCAACGTTCGAAAAAGGCTTATTCTCTTGCCTCTGTGACTTGTTTGCGGAGATGGGCCTTCAATATTCTTCAGGCGATCCTCTGATCATATAGCAGCACTTACTTCCAGATTATCCTGTACTTTTTAAAAAGGATGATCCCATAGAGATGCGCCCTCTGCCATAGCCTCCACTGCCACTACCCCTGGTAGCCCAGCATCTTTGCCTTTTCCCGGGCCTCCTGGGCTTCCGGTCCTCGATCGGCCATATCCAGGGCATTGGCCTTGTTCACCAAAGCCTCCACGGAGCGGGGATCGATCTGGATGGCCCTGTCAAAGCTCTGAAGGGCTCCAGCAACATCCTCATATCCAAGCACCATAGCGATCCCCCGATTGTTCCAGGGCTCCATGTAGCTGGAGTTCAGCTCAATAGCGTTATCATAAGCCTCAATGGCACTGTCATACCGCTCCAGTCTCGCCAGAGCCAGCCCCAGGTTATTCCAGCAGACGGCACAATCAGGGTGCTGCTCCACTGTCCTGTTCAGAACGGCAACCTCTTCGCTATAGTTTCCCAGTTTGTTTAAGGCCAGAGCCTTGTTATATTGAAATCCGATCTCATCGGGATCTATTTCGATAGCCCTATCAAACCTCTCTAAGGATTCATTGTACCTTTCCATCTCCACATAGCTGATCGCCAGGCCGTTCCAGGCATCAGAATTCCCCGGTTCCAGCTCAACTGTTCGGTTATAGGCCTCAATGGATTCGTTATATCTGCCGGAAAGGCGCAGAGCCATTGCCCTGCCATTCCAGGCATCGGCATTGATGGGATCGATCATGGTGGCTCTGTAGAAAGCCTCGCTGGATTCAGCTGCTCTTCCCAAGGTGAGCAGAGCCTCACCCTTCTTGATCCATGCATCAGCATTGATCGGATTCAACTCGGTGAGATTCTCATAAGCAGCAAGGGCATCACTGTGGTCTCCCTTGCTCATAAGGGCCAGCCCCAGGTTTAGCCATGCTTCCTCACTGCTCTTGTCCAGCTGCGCTGCCCGTCGAAAGGAGTCTACAGATTCATCGTCTCTGTCCAGCTCTGCCAGGACCAGGCCCCGGTTGAGCCAGACGTCAGAGAGATTTCCATCCATTGATGCGGCCATATCCATGGCCTGCAGAGATTCATTGAACAATCCCATATTGGCTAGGCTGATTCCTTTGCTGAGCCAGGAGAGGGCAACCTCTGGTTGAATAACGATTGCCTCGTCAAAAGCGGCAATCGACTCATTGTACAGGCCCAAATTGGCCAGGGACAGTCCTTTGCTGTACCAGGCCATTGCCTGCTGGGGGTCGAGGCGGATGGATTCATTGTAGGCAAAGAGAGCTTCTGAATACCTGTTCAGGCCGACCAAGGCCCTTCCCTTCTTTATCCAGATGGAGGCATTGGTGCTATCCAGCTCAATGGATTTATTATAGCAGTCAAGAGCGATTTCGAAGGTGGAGTTCCTTAAGAATTCGTCCCCCTTTTCCAGCCAGTAATTGGCTGTGTATTCTTCGCTGCATGAGCATACAAAGCACATGGATTGCGTTAAAGCTATCAGAATGAAGATGGTAAAGGCTTTGATATGAGATCCTCCTGTGAATTTGGTCCTCTGAGAATATGGATTCATCCTATTTGAGATCTGCCCTTTCCATCTAAAGTTCTTTTCCCATGGATGTAGTGGTCAGCTTGACATGCTTTACCCCCTTCAAGGCCATCATGCTCTCCGCTGCTTTCCTGACTTCCGGACCATCTCCTCGGAGAACCACGACCTCAAGGCATATGTCCTGGTCCAGATGAACATGCAGGCTGGACTGAATTATGCTGCCGAAATCGTGCTGAATCTCGGTGAGATTGTCCATCAGGCCCCTTTGAGAATGGTCGTAGAGGATGGTGATCACTCCCACCCTCTCCCCGTCCGCGTCGCTCATCCATTCGTAGTTAACTATATAATTCCTTATGGCATCTCTAACGCCCTCCGAACGGGAGGAATAGCCCCTATTCATTATTATCTCATCGAACTTATTAAGAAGATTCTCTGGCAATGATATGCCTATCCTCATCAGGTCTTGTTCCATTTTTATCGCAATCGAAATGATGGTATTACTTAGTAATAAGTCTGTTGGAATAGAACCACTAAAAGGCTAATTTTTAATAGCAAGAGAGATGAAATATTTATGAGAAGCGTTCTGAGCAAGTTGATATCAGCTCTGATTCACAAGATTGGCGCTCCCAGTATTGTGAAGTCTGCCAGCATCTAGTGGGATATTCAATTCGGACAGTCTTCTATCTGTGAAGAGGGCCTGATGACCAGGCTCTCAAGCACTCCGGCTATCCGGGAGAGGTTCTTAACAGGATCATATCCTTTATCAAATCCGGCTCGACCCTCCTGGACATCGGAGCAGGCACGTGAGACTTTGCCATTCCACTCTCTCATCTAACCACTGCAACTGTTGCCCTCGATCCTCGAGATGGATATCAACTGCCGGAACGGTCGGTTCGATAGTCATGAAAATGGACTGCCAGAGAAGACAAGCCGACCTGAAGTTGACTACGCCCTTGCCGCCTACAGCCTCTTCGACGAGGAGATAGAGGATATCAGGAGAATGTCTCTGGCAGGAAAAAAAGAGAAAGCCTTCTGGGGCGGGATCCTCGCGAGGACAGTGCCAGAGGTGGGGGCCTGGGCAGGATGGTGCTCCTAGAGCCAAGGTCATCATCAGAGACGAGCATAGGCCCTAATCCTGCAGAGCGGTGCCATCCGATAAATCCAGATGGGAGAAGACGCAGGGCTGCCTCCAGCAAAAAATGAAGAGCAGAGTGCGATACCCATGAGCCTTTAAAAGGCATACATCGATTATGGACGTAGATATATGCTCTGCAAGATGCATGCCAGCCTCGCAAAGATGGAGTGTTGGTATCGACTCCGCACTGGTACTCTGTTATCATATTATATATGGTTTTCGTAATACAAAATTTTAAGATTTCTATAACCATTACATGAGATAAATGTAAATAGTATATATAAAATCGGCTTCTTGTTTATGTGTTAATTTATAATAAATAAATATTATAAAATCATATTTTAGAAGAGTTTATATGTTATTAATGTTACTACTTATTTGGTGATTAACACGAGAGCAACATTAGCACTGTTCCTGCTCCTCATTGGAGCAGTGACCATGAACGCCAGCGCCCACGGCGTATGGGCTGAAGTGAAGGACTTGGTAGAGGTCGGCGAGAGCCAGGACGCCTATGTGTTCTACGGGCATGCCAATAATCCGGCAGCATTTGCTCTTCCGGCTATGGAATCCTCCTATCTCATGACCCCTGACGGCCAGAATATCACGTTGAATACGAACAAAGTCGAAGGGGAATGGGTTCCTGGATACGGCTGGACAGGAGACTTTGGCGTCTGCCCAGTCGTCGCCTACTGGCCGGGCAACTACGTCTATGTCGCACCCCGCGCCCCCTCCTACAGCAACACCACCCTTCGCCTGACCTACAGCGCCGCTGAGGCCGTCATCAATGCCGGAAACGATAGCTCCGCCAGTTTCAAGTCCGGCCTGCCGGTGGAGATAGCCTCCCAGAAGCCCCTCTATCAGATTAAAAACAACGAGAACGTAACCTTCACCGTTAAGTATCTGGATCAGCAGGTCAATGCATCTTACTCCGCCTATCCGCAGATGACTGCCACCAAGGCGCAGAAAGGATTCACCAATGATAAGGACTCATTCGTCATCAACTTCAACCAGACCGGCATGTGGCTTGTCAACTGCTACTATGATGTGATTGGCGATGGCGAGTGGACTGCAACCTACGACTCCAGCAGCAATATGTTCAAGACCGGAGACACAGTGCCATTCAACACCACCAGATACTCCACTATCCTCTCAGTCTGGGTCAGGAAGTAGTCGAGGATAGACATTCCTTTTTTTAGGTGATCGGCTTGAGATTGCTCGTTTTATTGATATTGCTTTTAACATTGATGGCCGGCAGCATGGCCGCCTCCGGGCATAGGATGTTCGTGGGCCAGAGCCTGACCGTGGGGATTTCAGCAATTTATGACGATGGCGAGCCGGCAGCAGAAGCATCGGTTCAGGTCTTCCTTAACGGTGAGCTCTATTCCAAAAATCAGACCGATTCCACCGGATTCTTCCGCATGCCCTTGCCAGGAACGGGAGCTGGTGACTGGAGGTTTGTGATATCCGGGGATGGGCACGATGAGGTGATCCAATTCAGCATAAAGGAGAGCTAGACAGACAACCGCAGCGGTATGTCATGTTGCAAAAATATGATTTAATCCTAATATAGAAAGGCTTTTTAATACGAAAGGATATCTGGATATATGATATTATGAGGACAATTGCTTTGTTGATACTTTTGGGATTGATGATATCCTCAGCAGCAGCTCATTCTCTTTATGCTGAGTTTCCCCAAGACACAGGCCCTGACTCCCAGACCGAATTTTGGATCGCCTATGGCCATGGAGGATCTGCTGATTCCCAGATTGAATCATTGCCTCTGGCCCGCCTGATCTCTCCGGACGGCAGCGAGGGCGAGCTATTCTTTGAGCCCTATCGGGATGGGCTCAAGGGATCTGTTGCTTTCGATGATCCTGGCTGCTATATATTGGACCTGCAGATGGATACAACCTTCTTTGACCCCGCCTCGTTTGGAGCAGCGGGCAAAAAGAGCCTGGTGGAGAAGTACGGCCGGGTCCTCATGCCATACCAGTCGGGCGAGGGCTATGACTGGTCCAGCAGAAAAGGCATGGAGATCGTTCCCGAAACTGATCCCTACCAGCTCAAATCCGGTGAAGACTTCCGGGCCCGTGTGCTCTACAACGGCAAGCCCGTGCCTGGCAGCTACAGCGCAATCATCACCCGCTCTCCTGAGGACGTCCTGGTGGTCCAGCATGCCCAGGAGAGCGAGATCTCAGGAGAGAGCGAGGATGGCATCATCAGCTTTGCCACCAGAAGAGCGGGATTGTGGGTGCTGGCATATGAGGCCACCATAGATGAAAGCGGAACCTGGACTGCAGTTAAGGACGATCCATCTGAAAACTACAAGAAAGGAGACCAGATCGAGTACGATGAGGTCGCTCCCACCGCATACCTCACCTTCTGGGTGAACGATTGAGGCGATAGATGGTCCATATATCAGATGGCGTCCTGCCCCCGGCCATGCTGGCGGCAGGATTCCTCATAGCTCTCACCTTGCTTGTTTTCTCTATGAGAAACATACGGATAGAGGAGATTCCCAAGGTCTCATTGATCACTGCAGCGCTGTTCGTGGCCAGCCTGGTCCACTTCCCCATAGGCCCAACATCAGTGCACCTGATCATGAACGGTCTCGCTGGCATACTGCTGGGACGAAGGGCCTTTATCGGCGTTTTTGTGGCCCTGACTCTGCAGGCGGTCTTCTTTCAGCATGGAGGCCTGTCCGTGCTGGGGGTCAATGCATTCAATATAGGCGTTCCAGCTCTGCTCGCCTGGCAGCTATTTGAGAAGAGAAGAGGTTTAAAGTCCCCTCGTCTGGAGGCGGTCTTCGGAGCTCTGGCCGGAGGACTGGCAGTGCTGGCTTCAGTGCTACTGGTCTCCCTGGAGCTATTGGCTCTGGGCGAGGCATTCAACGAGATATCGCTCCTGGTGATAGGCGCTCACCTGCCGGTGATGATCATAGAGGCCCTGGTTGTGGGAGCAGCAGCAGGAATTCTCCTGAAGGTCAAGCCGGAAATGCTTGCGGATAGCAGCAATAGGATTATGGAGGTAAATTGATATGAGGTGGATACTAGCTGTGATTATTGCCGCCCTGCTCCTGGCAGGAGCGGCCAGTGCTCACAGGATGTTTGTGGGCCAGCAGATAACCCTGGACCTTTTCGTCTTCTATGACGATGGCAGCCCGGCATCCAACGCCGAGGTGAAGCTCTATCAGGAGGGAGCCCTTTTTGCCCAAAACGTCACCGATGCCACAGGAAGGTTTACCGTCACTCTTCCGGGAAAAGGAACCGGAAACTGGAGCTATGAGGTCGAGGGAGGAGGACATACTGAGAAGGGATCTATTATCATCAACAATACCCTCGCAAAAAGCAGGTGATGGTATGAAGGCTCGATTAGTCCTGATTCTCCTTCTTTTCCTTTTAACCTGCAATCTTTCTTGCGGCCACAGGATGATGATGGGCTACAAGGTAAACGAGATCCAGTTGACGGCCCTATATGATGATGGGACCCCTGCGGGAGGAGTAGAGATCGAGGTTCAAAGCGACGGCAAGACCATCGAAAAAGGAGTGACGGACGATAAGGGTGCCTATGTCCTCCGCCCCAGCAAGGGAACTGGAGATCTCAAGTTTGTGAGTTACTCTGCCGGACATAAGGCAGAGCTGGAGCTTGACCTGGAGCAGAAGGAAGCGGAAGAGCAGATCTCACGGCCACTCCGAGCAGCGGCAGGCCTTGGCTATCTGCTGGGGATCGCAGGATTGTCAATGATATTCATATCCAGAAAGAGAAGCTAGAAGAAAGCATGAGCAGCTTCGACCCGGAAAGGTACTCTGACCTCGATTCTCCCTTGCACCGCTGGGAGACGCAAGTCAAGCTCATATCTCTTTTTATATTGCTCATCTCCATTGTAATTGCGGTAGATATCAGTCAGGCCCTGGCAGGTCTGATAGTATCGATGCTATTGGTCCTGATTTCAGGGCTTCCTTTGCATCATGTCCTGAGATTCATGAAGTGGCCTTTCCTATTCCTTCTTCCCTTGCTGGTCATCCTTCCCATCACCACCGGAGGGGAGAGCCTGTTTAGATACCATATTCTGACAGTCAGCCATCAGGGTCTGCAACTCGGAGTGCTGTTTATGGTCCGGGGAATTGCCGCCGCCCTGCTTGCCCTGATTATGGTGGGAACAGCTCCATTCAATATGAACATCAATGCCCTGAGGAGCCTTGGCATGCCCGGCCCTCTCACTCAGATCTTCCTATTCGCCTATCGCTATATCTTCCTCTTCAACGATGATCTGCAGACCATGAGAAGGTCTCTTGCCTCCAAGGGATTTGAGATGAGGTCATCTGCCAGATCCGCTCGCATCCTGGCGATGGCTGTGGCAATGCTTCTCATCAGGAGCTATGAACGATCGGAGGATGTCTTCAATGCCATGCTCTCTCGTGGCTACCAGGGAAGATTGCCCTCCGGCCAGAAGATGATGATCAAAGGCGATGATCTGCTCAAGGGCCTTTTAGTAGTGGCTGCAGCTCTCTTTATACAATTCGTCTAATGACGTTCATTTGATCGGCGATATTGGCAGGTATTACGATGAATCAAAAAATGGCCATAGTGGTTGAGAACCTCAGCTACAGCTACTCTGATGGAACGCGTGCCCTGAATGAAGTCAGCTTCTCCCTGGCTGAGGGAGAGTCCCTGGCCCTTCTTGGGCCCAATGGTGCGGGCAAGTCCACCCTGCTGCTTCACTTGAATGGACTATTGAGGGGGCAGGGAAAGGTCAGGATCCGGAATAGAGAGATAGGCGATGAGAGCCTGAGATGGATTCGAAGCCAGGTGGGAATGGTCTTTCAGGATCCTGATGATCAGCTCTTTATGCCCCGTCTGGATGAGGATGTGGCCTTCGGTCCGGCGAATATGGAATTATCCCAAAAGGAGGTGGACGAGAGAGTGCAGTGGGCACTGAAATGCGTTGGCCTTTCCGACCAAGCGGCAAAGATGCCTCATCACCTGAGCTTCGGCCAGAGGAAGAGAGCGGCTTTTGCCACCGTCCTGTCCATGAGGCCTCCAGTGTTGGTCCTGGATGAGCCCACCTCGAACCTGGATCCCCGATCCAGGATGGAGATGGTCTCACTTATCCGAGAGCAGCAGAGGAATGGGACGGCCATCATCACCGCTACCCATGATGTAAACCTTGTACCCCTGCTGGCGGACAGGGTTCTTCTCCTCAATAGGAGCATTGTGGCAGAGGGCAGTGTTCATCAGATCATGAGCAGGAGGGATTTGATGGATGATCTGGGCCTGGAGATGCCCATCCTTGCGGATCTATTCGAGACTCTGCAGGAGGAGGGCCTGTATTCCGGTGCCATTCCCTTCAAAAAAGATGAGGCCGTTGGGACTATAAGAGAGATGCTCGATGAAGTGGGGAGGAGTGGGCAAATCTGAGCAGGCTTCCATTAGGAATATGAAACGCAGATCCCAAAGCTGGTTGTTGCTCAAGGCGTCTTCTCGCTCATCCATGTCCTTATTTTATCAGAATTGATTTGCATCTCCTTTGCCAGAAGCGTCATGTTATTGTATACAGCCGAGGATTGACTGAAGATGACTGCCGTCTCATTATGCAATAAATAAGTGCGGTTTTGGCTCTCGATTGCCTGACCAGCGCTTTTTGCAGATGCATTGGCATAATCTCTGGCTTGCTCCATCATAGACTCTGTCCGGCTCGCATTTCCTTCTACCTCCTTGGAGAGTGCCAGCGTCTTTCTGCAAGCCTCATGATTGGATATTTTTCTCCGCCTCGTTCATCTCCGCCAACAAGGATTTTGCCTCGCCATATGCCGCTTTTGCTTCATCTCTGGCAGATAAAGACTCATTTCTGGCAGCTACAGACTCGTCTTTGGCTCTAGCAGCCTCATCCATTAAGTTCTTAGCTTGAGTGATCATAATATTAGGGCTCAGGGCCATTGGCTGGGGAATGCTGGGCGCTACGAAACCGGACCTGGTAAACTGGTAGTTCTGGCCGGGCACCCTTGCACCCGCATCGAGATTTATGACCTGGTCTCTGATTCCGCTTCCCAGATAGATGCAATCCGATCCAACAGACGGCCAGGACAGTACGAGGAGCATCAGAATTGATACCGCGATTTTGCTATTCATGCAAGCTATCACTCCAATTTTGATAGGTTTCTATTTTTGCCTCTCCTCCTGACGAACCACGCATTGAGGAACCAGACCAGGAGAGGATGGTCTTGGAGGAAGAGTCCGGCCTGGCAACTCTGGCCGGAGCCCGACGACAGATAGACGACGGTAAAGGAGGTCAATGTGCTCTGCCGCTATTCGGTGAGTTAGGATAATACTGGTTAATAAACTTTTTGCTTTTCGTAGCAAATGGCATAAGCCACCAAAAAAGAGAAAATGAGGACCAGCAAATAGTCCACTGGATCAAAAGTCGGTTCTCAGGACCACGGTCGCCCTGTAGACAGGACCTACATACGACTTCTCATTGGAGGCCTCGCCTCTGGGTGCGTCCCTGACCTCTACCACCCTGGTGTCCATGAGCGTATCGGCAACAACCACCCACTCGCTCAACTCATCTGTGCGGGACAGGTTGAGCATCACCTTTCCCTCTGCATCGGTCGTGCCTCTTATCTTCGTATCATCGCCAACCTTCTGAGCGATCAGTTCCAGGTCGCTGAAGGGCTGGCCCTGATATAAAACCTGGAACTCGAAGTCGCCATTGCCCAATTCTGTGATATTGGTGAGGGGAATGATCTCCAGCATCTGTCCCACTGGCTTTGAGGCTATAGAGTAATCAGATTCTGGACCGGCAATGAATGATTTGCCATAGGTGTGGAGGGGATAAGACCTCTCGACATACCAGTCCTTGGCCCAGCCGGTCTTGTTGATGGCGTCGAAATCGATCTCATCTACTATTCCCGCCTCCCAGTATCCAGTTGCAGGTGGATTGGTGATGATGTGAGTCCAGGCTCCACCACCGTTATAGGAGGTTATGACATACAATCCTGGATGCTCGACATCAAAGCTGAATATGGGCCAATTGCCCATGGTATCGGTCTTCTCATTGAGGAGATGATCGATCACGCCGCCATCCTGTCTGATTATGGTCAGGTTGGTCAATCCCTCTGGCATCTCTGTAGAGGAGGTATTATGACCGGCGGCCACGGGGAGTATGGCTGTATCTCCCAAATTCGCAAAGCCGGATATGGGCCTGACGAAAATTTGATGCGCATTCACCGCTGCCGAGGAAAATAGCATTAGCAGCACAGCTATCAGCAATAGTCTTCTCATATATTGTACACCGATCTGATTTAGCATCGCACTATACTTAAGCTTTGCTACAAATTCTAAAAAAAATCATCTTAAGTCATATTTAATATCTGTATGGTGAATGCTCCTCGCCCTAAACACTCATGAGCCTCAGGACTGGGGTCATACGAGAGGCATATAAAAAAAAGTGTGATTGCGCTCGCTCTATGCCGATTAAGCTGCGCTCAGCCACCTGTCTATTCCAATGGCCCAAGCAATATCATTGTCGGAACTGCTCCAATACTCGCTGTTGATCTTCTTCTGGTATTCCTTTAAAGCAGCCTTATTGTCCAGGCCGGCTTGCGGGCCCATGCTAGTCTTGGGTACGCCGAAGATGGATGCCAGATAATCTCCGCCAGCCTCTCCTGCCAAGGAGCCCGTCTCTACTATTGTCGGGGTAGTACTCGATGCATCTATCATCACGGTATTGCTAGCTGCCCCATCCATAATGAAGGAGACCTGATAGCTTCCAGGTGCATCAGCATATAACTGAAGCTGGCTGGTGGGGAAGAGGAGGCAGTTGAAATCATATCTCTGCCCGTTGGGATGGTAGACGACAAAGGTTCCCTGACCTTCCTTGGTAGAGATGGCCAGCAGATTCACCAATGAGCCCTGAGGAACAATGGCGTATTGTGACCAGCTCGTTGCTCCAGCAATCCATAGGGAATTGCTGACTGCTGCTGGTTGATATGCAGAGTAGTCAACCTTCTGCATCGCTGTGCCCAAATAGACATATGCAGGTGCATTGCTCGTCATATCAACCTGTGTGGGAACTGTGAGCAGAGAGGTTGGCACAGATCCCATAATCGATCCATAGTATTCATTGAATGGGGCTGAGTTATCAAAATTGGCCAATGTGCCGCCTTGTTGGCTGTTCAATGCCACAGCTTCCGCTCCATTAGCTCCAGACATAAATGCAAATAGAATAAATGTCATTAAGGCCGAAGATAGCCAGTCAATTTTCATATTTCATCCTCCAAAGATTGATTACAGCTGGTACAATTGATTCCAAGTATATCTATTTTGCCTAATATTGCCAGGTATTAGAATAGTTAAACCTATGATATTTATATGCTTTTCGCTATTAACTACTTAAATAATTTTTTAATTAACAAGTCAAACAGCGCACCCCGCTGCA
>DAIO01000044.1:0-18816 GCA_002498745.1 Methanosaeta sp. UBA533
AGCCCTATACCTAATTCCTCCTTCAAAGGCCGCAACAGGTGTCAAGTTGCCTATTGCTTTGCTGGCGTTCAGGTCAAACACCATTTTGCCTTCGGCTGCCGGCCCGGTCTGAAGACTGCTATTCTCTGTAAAAGCAGTCTTAGTATCATCACCATTCATCATGGCCATCACCGGTTGATTGATCATGGCCACAAGAAAGGTTGTTATCATAAACTTGCCGTTCTTTCCGCAATGATGAGTCAGGTTAATGGCTCCCCAGTGACCGAAAAGAATATGCGTGACTATGCGGCAGAGCAGGGCGAGCCCTTTTTGTTCGGCATCGAGGATGGAGCGGCCGAGGTGTTCCTCAAGGAGCGATGCTTTTCTCGGATCCAGAATATCAACAGCGATGATTACAAAGAGTTTTTATCTTATAATCCAACCTTGCCTGCGCCATCGCTTTGAGGATGAAGTCAGTCTTCCCTTTTGTATAGGCCACACGGTCATTTGGATGCATGCCTGCCAGACGGATCTTCAACCTCTGGTAATCCTCAGCCGCATCGGGATGCTGGATTAGATAGTCTCTGAATAGGAGCCTATCCCAATGCTCAAAATGGCCCTCTACCATGTGGATGTGATGAGTTCTCCTGCCACGGGAGTCACGCTTGATAAACCAGGCATAAAAGGGCGGCGTGTCATCGCCCCAGGTCGGCCTCCAGAAGTAGTCGTATCCCTGCGATTCCAGGATGGGCACAATCCTGCGCCGGGTCTCTTCAAGGCTTGCGACCTCCACCAGCATGTCGATGATCGGCTTTGCAGCAAGGCCGGGCACGGCGGTGCTGCCGAAGTGCTCAATTCTCCCGATGAGTTCCCGAGGCAGACATGTCAGCAGATGTTCCTTCTCTTCGAGGAATAGCCTTGGCCACTCTGGGCTATAAGGCTCAATGGCAATGTCCTCCTGCACCGCTCTTCTAACTCGATCTTCAAGGGTCTCTGTCAATTCAACCTCTTGCGATTTGGTTTGCTTTAGCATTTATCTCTTTAGCGTATTACTGGAGTTGACTGAACCCCTGTAATTGGAGCTCGGTCGAAGCGCCGCCTCGTCTTTTTCACATGATTCCCTCCATGAGTTGATGTTGCTTAAATTTTTGTCCACTCGGAAGGGTTCACACCAGATTCGCCTGCAGGCCTCCTACGAATTTACAAGCAATTATGGAATGATACGGAGGGACAATCATAAATATTAATGATATTTATAGTAGTTCAAGTGGTATCTATGGGATGGGAACAAAAATTAATTGCCTTGCTGATGATAGCGGCGGCCTTGACAACGACGGTTGTTGCTATTGATCAGCTGAAAGGGATAACGTATTGGGATGTTGCAGAGATAACTAATCCATCTGGACATCATGAAATAGGAGATTATCACCAGGTTCCGTGGCGTTTCGAATCCTCTGATGCGAATGCTAACGCAGGTACTGTGGAAGCTACAAATTTGTGGGTTGGTACTTGGAAAGCAGTGGGGCCATGCACGATCTACTGTAAGATGACCTCAGGATACGACGAATGGTATCTCACGTTTATTAATCCAAAATATTTTATTGCGTATAAGAACGATGTGTATTTATACAGATTTGGACATCTCAGGGGTGTTGGTGGAACGTCAGCAGCCGTAACACCCACCCCAGTCGTACCGTCTGACAATGGCGGCAGCAATGCTATAAGCTTGGAGCAAAACACAGACCGACCAGGAATGAATTACAAGAACTATGCCACAAGCCAAGATCCTCAGATTTGCGCCAATGACTGCGCAAACGATCCTAATTGCAAGGCTTTCACATATGTCAACCCAGGTGTTAGAGGGCCCAATTCTCCGCCCGAATGCTGGTTGAAAAATGGTGTTCCAAATGCAGTTTCAGGAGATTGTTGTGTGTCGGGTGTGAAGATTTAAGGTAGTCGGAGGGGGGAATTGATCTTCTCTTTTTTTCCAATATCTAGCCCAATTGTTCTTAACGATTGCTACAGCTACAGAACGCCAAAGAATGCTTCTAGAGGGCTCTGGAGATAACCCAGGGATTGTTGCCGTTCGCTTAGAGTCAGGGCTTTCACAAAGTATCTCCTCCCTCCAAAGAGGAATATCCTTTTCCTTCCCAATTCCGCTGTCACGCCAAGCTCAGGAGAGCAGCCAGACCAAAACCTGCGATAACAGCGCCTGAACATCTGCTTACCCACTGCAGCCCTTGCGGGTCAAGCCTCTCTCGAAATACGCTAACGCTGCTGCTCAAGATGAACCACCACAGTGATGAGCCAATGAAAACACCCAGGACCACTGCTCCTGCAGACATGAAACCTCTGCTAGAGCCTGCCAGACCTAAACCTGCAATTACTGCCGCAAAAAAGAGGATCGTCATCGGGTTTGTGAGCGTTAAGAAAAACGTCGAGGCATAAGCGCCAGCCAGGCCATTTCCTCCGGCTAAGGCTGTCCTCTTTGCAGGCTTTGCCAAAAATGTTTTGATGCCCAGATAGCAAAGGAATAAGCCACCGATAAGGCGAAGCCATACTTGTTGGTTGATCAAGCCATTTGAGATGAAGGTCAAACCCAACACTGCGACACACCCATAGACTGCATCCGCAGTCGCTGCTCCCAAGCCTGAAACGATGCCGGATAAACGGCCCTTCGCCAGCGTCCGCCTTATGCATAACACGCTTATCGGGCCAACAGGCGCAGCAATTGAGAAACCGATGACGAGTCCTTTGAATAAGAAGGCGAGATCCATTGGTTAGAATATACTTCAAATCCATTCCAAATTTGTATCGGTCAAGTTTACACCCGCATCTCGGGCGTTTAAGGCTCGTGGTGAGTCATCAGCTCAGCGTTCATCAAACTTGATAATAAATCCCGTCTTAGATCCTCCATCAAATCCTGACTTCTGGTAAAACGGTATAGCCTCCGTTCTTCCTGTGAGCAGCATGACCTTGTAACAACCTCTTTCTTTTGCATACTCTGGGTTGGTCTTCTTCAGCCGCTCGGTCTCGATACAAAGTTTGAGAGGCGATGACAGCACTGTGCTCTGGAAGCCCTTCTTCTCAAGGTGCTCGATGGTTTCAGGCGAGAGGCCGGGGGAGGGAGCCTGGAGACCATGAGCCCTGCCCTTCAGGCCGCTCTCAGCATAGACGAAGCTCTTGGCAGTGCCGATCAAAACAAAATATTTATACGGATAAAAGAGTATAATAACCAGGTCTAGGTCTAGGCCGAATATCCAATTGCAGAAAAACGTCCATGACCTAAAGTTCACCTATGAGGATGAAAAGATCTCAAGATCGAATCCATTTTCATACCAAGCCCGGTGCTATGTTAATAACCTATGGAGGAGTTTTGTGAAACCACATTATGAAAGCAAGAAGCTTTGTTTAGCCGTTTTAATTGCCATGCTGTTTTTCTCATCATCAGGATACTCTGAAAGTGCCGATGTAAATCAAAGTCAGTTTGAAGAATATTCGATTGCTTCCGACGTTTTTACGACGCTCCAGAAGACGGTAGTGCCTGTCCCGGTGCCACCGAATGCAGAGAATATTTATCCTTATGAGGTTTCAAAATATAAGCAAAACGGCTATGGTGACTGGAATTACGGTACTGGCATCGATTTCGTAAAACGGCTCGATATTATGCCGTCCAATTATAGCGGTGCATCAGCCAATAATACTTCAAGCCTTTTGCATTTCTTCACCATAACCGACATTCATATTACCGACAAAGAGTCTCCTGCTCAGGCGATCTATTTGGGCTACAAAGGCGGTTCTCCTTCGACATACTCTCCTGTTATGCTTTACTCAACTCAGGTTCTTGATGCAGCCGTCCAGACGATAAACGCCCTTCACAAACAAAAACCGTTTGATTTCGGAATCTCTCTCGGCGACACATGCAACAGCATCCAGTACAATGAACTGAGATGGTACGTCGATGTCCTTGATGGCAAGAATATAAACCCTGATTCCGGTGCCAAGGATGACCCCCACCCAGGACCGCACAACGATTATCAGGATGAATACAAGGCGGCAGGGCTTGATAAAACGATCAATTGGTATCAGGCTCTCGGCAACCATGATCATTTCTGGATGGGCTTCTTGCCGCCGAATGATTATATCCGACGGAATATGACCGGCGAGTATATTGTCAATTTGGGCAATCCGTTCATCGATCCTCGGGGCCTGGATAGTCGTGGCTTTTACATGGGCTCAATCAATGGTTCAACGCCTTATGGGGACGTCATAGGCGCGGGATCCGTCAAAGACTTTAAAACCCCGCCAAAAGTACCTGCCGCCGATCCGAACCGCCGTGCGCTTTCGAGAACGGAGTGGATGAGCGAATTCTTCAATACATCTTCAAGTCCGAAGGGACATGGATTTAATCAATCCAATGTAAGGACGGGATTCGCCTGCTATACTTTCGAGCCGAAGTCGAATATACCGATCAAGGTTATCGTTCTTGACGATACCCAAAGGGATGATGATCTCAACAACCCAGATACTCTCGGCTATGGACATGCCTCTCTCGACAACGAACGATATGACTGGCTTGTAAAAGAACTTGATAAGGGTCAGGCTGAAGGCAAGCTCATGATCATCGCAGCTCACATACCTATAAGCGTCGAACAGGCAGATTCAATGATGGGGTGGAACCCAGCAGCTCCAATATCCGAAGCGCAGCTGATTTCCAAACTCCATGAATATCCGAATCTCATCCTGTGGATCGCGGGACATCGTCATCTCAATATCGTTACCGCACTAAAATCACCGGATGCCACCCGTCCTGAACTCGGCTTCTGGGAGGTTGAAACCGCGTCATTAAGGGACTTCCCTCAGCAGCTGCGCACTTTCGAGATTGTACGCAACAGCGACAATACTGTTTCAATCGTTACGACCGACGTTGATCCGGCAGTCCGAGAGGGGTCGCTTGCTGCAATATCGCGTTCTTATGCTGCAGCAACTCGGCAGATATTCAACATGACACCAGATCCAATGCCCACTGGTTCGTACAATGCAGAGCTTGTCAAGCAATTGACTCCGGAAATGCAGGAAAAATTGTCAGTTGTGGGAGGTGGGGTTTAGTTGTTTTCTCTGATAGCTCGAATGCTTCATATCAAGACTTATTCCTCCACCCTCACCACCTCAATTCCCGCTTGCTCCAGAAAATCCAGTGCAGTCTGGTCGGGGTAGCAGTGCAGGTAGACCACCTTGGCCACCCGGGCGTTGATCATCATCTTGGCGCAGAGGATGCAAGGCTGGTGGGTGCAGTAGAGCGTCGCTCCCTCGATGGAGATGCCGTGCATTGCCGCCTGGATGATGGCGTTCTGCTCGGCATGCACCGCCCGGCATAATTCGTGACGGGTGCCGCTCGGGACACCTTCCCGGGCGCAGCCCACCACATCGCAGTGCTCGAGACCCGCAGGCGCGCCGTTATACCCCGTGGTCAGGATCCTCTTGTTCTTCACAAAGAGAGCTCCCATCTGGTTACGCAGACACGTGGAGCGCTTGGCCACCACTATGGCTATCTCCATAAAGTACTCATCCAGGCCGGGACGTTCGATAGAGGGCATCAGCCTGGATAGCTGCCCTCTTGCTTAATAAGCTCTCTATGAGACTTCTGGCCCTCAGTGGATGACAACGGAAGCTTAATATCTCCTCCTTGCATCGATTGCGGAACATGTCTATTCACTGGGCGGATGTCATCGCCGAGAAGCTGGAAGGCTCTGGCCCCCACACCATCGCCACCGGCATTACCCCCTCCGGACCGGTTCACATCGGCAACATGCGCGAGGTCATGACCGCAGAGGCCGTCTATCGCGCTCTCCTGGATAGAGGGGTACAAGCACGTCTGATCTACATCGCCGACACCTTCGACCGGCTGCGTCGGCTCTACCCCTTCCTGCCGGAGAGCTTCAATGAGCATATAGGCAAGCCCCTTTCTGAGATACCCTGCCCTGAGGGCTGCTGCGCCAGCTATGCCGACCATTTCCTCACTCCCTTTCTGAAGAGCATGGAAAGGCTGGGCATCCGGCCCGAGGTCTACCGGGCGGATGTACTCTACAAGGAGGGCAAATACAACGATGCCATCAAGACCGCCTTCTCCCGGAAGGACGACATCGCCCGCATACTGAAAGAGGTCTCGGGCCGCGACGTCCCCGAGGGCTGGAGCCCGTTTGACGCCATCTGCAAGGACTGCGGCCGGACGAACACCACTCACGTTACGGGATTCGACCTGGATGCTGAGACAGTGGACTATGTCTGCTCCTGCGGCAGCCAGGGCACTGTCTCCATGGCAGGCGGGGGAAAGCTGGTCTGGCGGGTGGACTGGCCGGCCCGCTGGCCCATATTCCGGGTGACTGTGGAGCCCTTCGGCAAGGACCATGCCACCGCGGGCGGCTCATACGATACCGGCAAGAGGATCAGCGAGGAGATCTATGGTTATCCCGCTCCTTTCCCCATGGTCTACGAATGGATCCACCTCAAGGGAGTGGGGGCCATGCACAGCTCCACCGGGATTGTGGTCACCATCCAGGAGATGCTGGATGTCGTCCCGCCCGAGGTCCTGCGTTACCTGATCATCCGGAACAAGCCGGAAAAGCACATCGAGTTCGACCCCGGCCTGCCGCTATTGAGCCTGGTGGACGAGTACGACCAGAGAAAAGGGGATGAGAGGGCCATCGAGCTCTCCAACGTCAGCAAGAGCGGCCCCTTCGAGATACCATTCAGGCATATGGTCACTGCTGTCCAGATCGCCCGGGGAGATGAGGAACAGCTCTTCGTCGCCCTGAAGAGATCCGGCTATGATGTCATATCCAGAAGGGAGGAGATCCTGGGCAGAGCAAGGAACGTGCAGGTCTGGCTGGAGAAGTATGCTCCCAAATATGTCAAGTTCCAGCTTCAGGAGACGCTTCCTGCTGCGGTAAACAACCTCACCCCCGCCGAGCGCCAGGCCCTGGGCCTGCTCGCCGGAAGGATAGAGGATAAGACCGCCGCCGAGATCCACGATCTGGTCTATGTCGTGGCCAAGGAGATGAACCTGGATTCCAAGAAGTTCTTCCAGGCGATATACCTGACATTCCTGGGAGACAGGCAGGGTCCGAAGGTGGGCTGGTTCCTGGCCAGCCTGGACAGGGATTTTGTCAGGTCCAGGCTAGCAGCGGCCGCTTCCCCTGCCTGAGGGAGAACGATGGCGGATATGGGCTGCCGGCATAAGATCTATCTCTCGGGTCCCCTTTTCTCCGCGGGCGAGATCGCCTGGGGAAGAGAGCTCTCTTCCTTTCTGCGCGAGAGGCTGGCAAATGCCGGCGTTCAGGTCTTATGGCCCTATGAGCTATCAATAAATCAGTTGGACCCGGAGGAGATCTTCGGGGAGAACCTGAGAGCTCTGGACCGCTGCGATATGATGGTGGCCATCCTGGACGGGCCTTTAGTGGATGACGGCACTGCCTGGGAGATCGGCCGATTCTTCCTTCAGGGCAAAAAAGTTCTGGGAATAAGGACGGATATCAGAAAAGCAGGGGAGTCTGAACGATCCCGGGTCAACTTGATGATAGAATTCTCCTGCCTGAGCATATCCTCGAATATCGATGAGCTCTATTCCGAGCTAGAGAGGCAGCTGGATTGAGCGCTCCGGATTCTGACTCTCCTGCTTATTCCATTGCTCCAGTCTTTGGCGCCCCTCTCCTCCTGGCAGAGGGAAAGGAGCGGCTTCTCATTGCTTCCGACCTCCACCTGGGCCTGGAGCATGAGCTGTGGCTGGGAGGAGTATCCATTCCCAGCCAGACCAGAAAGATCCTCGCTCTCCTGAAAGGGTACCTGGACATGATTATGCCTGATAGGCTGCTGATTTTGGGGGACCTGAAGCACAATGTGCCCAAGACGAGCTGGCAGGAGAGACGAGAGGTCCCTGATTTCCTCCGTCAGCTATCTGCCCAGGTGAGAGTGGATATAGTCTCGGGAAACCATGACAGCAACCTGGCGGACATGGCCCCCCTGGGGGTTAGAGTCCATCCCTCCACTGGAATTGTGCGGGAAGGCAGGGGCTACTTTCATGGTCATACCTGGCCGGAGGAAAAGGTCGTACGTTCTGGGTTTATGGTAGCGGCTCATCTTCACCCTGCAGTGAGGCTCAAGGATCCCCTGGGCAACTTCCAGACCCATCCAGTCTGGGCCAGAGCGCCCATACAAACGGAGGTGGTAGAGGAGCATTACGGTTTCGTCTCTTCTGGGGAGATCATCATCATGCCTGCCTTCAACCCTCTTTGTGGCGGTCTCGCCCTCAATGAGCCGGCAGAGGATATGCGTGGTCCCCTCCTGGCGATGGCCAATATGGAGCACGCACGCCTCTATCTGCTGGATGGGACCGATCTAGGCCTCTTGGCGGAGATAAAGGCGGCTGGGGATTGGCAAATCTGACCCGCATGGATCGATTTGACCGGCATGGATCAATTCAGGACAGCAAGGATTATCACCTCTTCCTCAGCTATGCATTCAGAATATGAGGGATTTGAAAGTGAATGATAGAGATCGACTCCTCGAGCTGCTAATTGAGAGATCGCTGGAGATAAGGCCGGTCACTCTCTCCTCGGGCAGGAAGAGCGACTACTACATGGACTGCAAAAGGGTCACATTGAGCCCGGAAGGGGCCTATCTTACCGCCAAGCTGATGCTGGAGCAGATCCATCCGCAGGTATCGGCCATCGGCGGGCTAACCTTGGGAGCAGACCCCATTGTCTCATCCATATCCGTCCTGAGCCATCTGCAAGGCAGAGGGCTGGCAGCGCTGATCGTGCGAAAGGAGCCCAAGAAGCACGGCACCATGAGCTATGTGGAAGGGCCAGCGCTGGAGAAGGGGTCAAAGGTGGCGGTGGTGGAGGATGTGGTAACCTCCGGAGCCTCACTATTAAGGGCCATTGACCGGATCGCCGCTGCCGGCTATGAGCCGGTTCAGGCACTGACCATACTCGACCGCGAGGAGGGCGGACGGGAGGTTATCGAAGAGCGCGGCTTCTCCCTGCAGGCGCTCTATGATCGCAGCGATCTGGGACTCGATAAGAAAAATGCGGAATGATTTCAGTGGCTTCGATTCTTATCTGCCTCAGGCATCTGATCCGGTGTCTGGTCCGGTAAATGAGGAGTATCCTCTGGGTAGGCATCGCCATTGCCATCCGGGATGATAGGCTCCCAAGTGCTCTGATTTGGCGGCATAGAATCGGGGGGATATGATTCAGATTCGTTCATCCCCTGTGGACTATCCCCAAACAGAGGCCCCATGCCAGCGGGAT
The DNA here is from genome assembly GCA_002498745.1 of Methanosaeta sp. UBA533. Classification (GTDB taxonomy): domain Archaea; phylum Halobacteriota; class Methanosarcinia; order Methanotrichales; family Methanotrichaceae; genus Methanothrix. The sequence goes on from DAIO01000044.1 coordinate 9,291, forward strand.
CCATCTGGCCGGGTTGCGGCGTTGGCTGTCCTATTACTGTGAGAGGCGACTCCAGCCACAAATTCCTCCAGGTTCCCTCTTCGGAATACGATACATGAGAAGCTATAATATACGTGCCAGACTGAATTGCTCTTATGGGATAGCTGATGGGCGCTGTCATGCCAGGATATAGCTCTGCTGTCTGGCCTTGTGAATAGCTGGTCTCAATCCCCGGAGGAAGTCCGGGAGTGATTACCGCCTGAGTGGCATTATTGCCGTAATAGGTCAGTGTAACTGTAACCATTGCACTATCGCCCAAGTTCAACGATGGAGGGACGCTCTGGCCGGCCGTCAGCTGTGCCGTAGCCGGTCCCATTATCGCTCCAATCCCCAGGAGCAAAAGAACCCACACCAATCCCAAGTGTTTCATCGACTCCATATTTTTTCCGGCGAGATTTAAAGATAGCTGTCATACGAGATTTATATGAGATCTATTCACGGTATTGATCACGATTTCTATCTCTGGAGCGGAGAAATTCAATCTGGCCATACATAAAATACTTATTTGGATTGAAGATATGCATATCTAATGGACGTCTCTTTCTCTGCCTGGCGGCATTCGCGCGAAGAGAGCTTGCAGCTCAAAGGAGATAGCTTCTCCTTCCTCTTCGATAGGCGCTACACCAACAGGCTCAATCGAATGAGCCGGGTTTTCTTCGAGGCTTATGTCGTCGCCACCAAAGAGTTGGCTGCGCAGGAGGACCGCTTCCCCAGCTTAAGCGAGATCGATGCAAAGATGGAGAGCGGTGCCGTCTATGCATTCAAGGATCGCCTGATGAAGAACACCGAGTTCTTCGAGGAGGTCAAGATATCCGGCGTCTCTTACCTGGTTCCGCGCGCCCTCAAGTTCGTGGATTCCACGGGAACGTATACCGATCTGATTCTGAACTTCGATGAAGGGGCGGTGGTCCTCCCCACCCGCAGGAAGACCCCCTCTCTTGCCGAGCCGACGGTGCCCCCCACCGAGGAAGGGGAAGCTGCCTCCTTCGAGACGGAGGAGGATATAGAATTTTCAGCGGAACCCGAAGACAAAGTCGCACCTGAGCCCCGGCCGGAATCCTATTCCCGTCTATTCGAAAAGGCCGCGAATACAACCGCAACTGAGGATGAGGAAGCTGACTTGCCCGAACCTCCCGTCGCGAAGGCGGAAGAAGCCGCTCCTCCAAAGCCCTCTGCCACCGCCACCTTTGCCCCATCCTCGGGAAAAGAGCCACCATCGCTCCCTGCGAAAGGAAGAATGAGCAAAGAGATGATAGTAGCAGCTCTGGCTGGTTTGATCATGCTGATGGCGTTGGGAGGCTATATCTTATCCGGCGGCTTTCCCTCCAATTCATCAAGCAAGCCTCTGATTTTTGTTGATTATTCTGCCTATCTTGTCAATTCCAGCAACGAAAGCTACCTGGGCTTTGACATAAGCAATCCTCAAGGGATGCCCAATCTAATTGAGATGAAGCTGCCCTCGAACATCGATGAGAGCATAAGCGCCAGGGGAGGAATTGTCACCATAGCTCATGGCACTGACACCCTGGTGAGGATGAACACCAGCACAGACGCGAGCGTGAAGATATATCTGCTTAATAACTGGTCCCAGATCCCTCTGACCCTTAACTTTTCGGGCACTGAGGATTATGATACCAGTCTGCAGGTCCATAGCCAGGATTACCTTGTCACTCGCAAGAATGATACCCTGATCTTGAGCTTGAATCTGACTGGGGATGGCGTGAAGTTTGAGCAGAGCTACGCCGAAAAATCCTAGTCCGCCCCTTCTGGCGGTGAGGTCAAAGAGAGAGGATGTGCCAGCTACTCTGAAGATGGTCATAGCTCAAGGCTTCCTTGATCGCGGCCGCAAGGTGGTAGAGAAGGGCGGTTATGTGGAGATACCGGTCAGGTGCAACATCCCCGGTTTGCTTGTCATATCCCAGGATAGCCCCATTTACTATCGAAGGGCTCCAGATCTGGCAGAAGCTATGAGCGACCAGCTGTTGCCAGAGGAGATGGAGCTTCTTCCTCGTGGATGGCATATCCTTGGGGATGTGATAGTGGTCAAGATCCATCCTCGCCTTGACTCTCACCAGGACCGCATAGCACAGGCCCTTTTGAACTTTTATCCTCGCTGTCATACAGTGTTGCGCGACTATGGCATAGAGGGCCCTTTCAGAGAGCCGGTGCGGGAGCTCATCGCAGGCACAAGAACGGAGACTGTGCATCGAGAGAATGGGGTCACCTTTCATCTTGATGCCAGGAAGGTGATGTTCTCAGCAGGCAATTTAAATGAGCGCATGCGCATGGCCAATCTCGGCCGGGGAGAGTACGTGGTGGACATGTTCGCTGGTATCGGTTATTTCTCTCTTCCCATGGCCGTCCATTCCCAGCCCAGGAAGGTCCTGGCCATTGAGCTGAACCCCAATGCTTACCACTACCTCCGTCTGAATATCAAAAAGAATGGGGTAGAGAAGATCGTAAAGCCCGTTCTGGGTGATTGCGCGAAAGTGACCCCAGAGGGGGTGGCTGATAGGGTGGTGATGGGCATGGTTCAGGTAACGGATCGATATCTACTGAAGGGGGTCGGGGCTCTGCGCTCCGGCGGGGTGCTGCATTATCATCAGACTGTGCCCTCCTGGATGTACCCAAAAAAAGCGGTATGCGACATTGAGGAGGCAGCAAGAGCTTTAGGGAGGCGATCTGAGATTTTAGGCTGTATCCGGGTCAAGAAGTACTCTCCAGGAGTGGTTCACTCTGTGGTGGACGCCAGGATCAAATAGCCATTGAGAACGTCCGTGCCGTCCGCAGACGCTCATCTGGCTTTAGGGGCAGCGGATCGATAGATTAATAACTACCTGTTGCAAGGTTAGTGGCGAAGCCCGGTAGTGTAGCGGTCAATCACAGGAGGCTCTGGACCTCCTTACCTAGGTTCGAATCCTGGCCGGGCTATTCTCTCGTCTTGAATTATGGCTCAATGCGATCTTTCTTCAGTTCATTGATGGCCTCTGGGGTGAGCCTGATCTCTGCCAGCTGGATTGCCCCCATGGAGGAGATCATTCTGGTCATCATCTCCGATATGCTCCTGCCCAGGTCTTCTTCTTTGCTGGAGAGGAACATAGATAATGCATAGCCAAGGTTATATGCCGTCCAGCTGGCATAGGTGAAGTGGACCATAAGGTCCTCCACCCTCCCCTCAATCCAGGGGCCATCCGATTCTGCGCAGATCACTCTGGACCGAATCTGATTCAAGCTCTGGATCTCCGCCTCAAACTGAACCAAGCCATATACCATAAGATCTCACATCCTTGTTTAAATGAAAATGCTCTGGTTGTATCTTCTTTATCCACCTGTTCCGGCCATTTGCTGCTTTGTAGCTACTGTTAATTAATCTCTCCTTCCTATTGAACATTGTTGTTCTTCCCCGGATGCTCGCGTGCTCAATGGGTAGGTGATGGCATAAAGCGTAGCTGGAGATACTCTACTGAAAAAATATAACCCTATAACACCATAAACTATTGTACTGCTGCTTTTATATGATCGTTCTCTGTGCCGAAAACTTGATATATTTATAACGAATAAACGGTAGTTTTACCGCGTGATATATCGAATAAGAGCGGACTAATGAGCCGATTAAGCCAGTGCGGCCAATAATCCTGGCAATGGATGATAGATCTCATCCTCCATCAAAGAGCCAGATCAATCAGCAGGGCCGGATGGCGCCGCACAGATGTGGTGCAGGTCTTCGGCAGGTTGGCGAAAAACGCCTTTGGGCGCCGTATATGATATCTAGTCGCCATAGTCTGCATAATAAGGATCGCGGAGCAGGCAGTGTTAAGGAATAAGTCAGGACAGGCCTCTCGCTACCGGTGAACGGGTCCCCGTTAAAAGGGCGCTGTGCAAGAATCCAGTGCTGTCTGGCTTAAACCATGCATTAACTGAGGCGGGATGAGACAGCTGCATTAATTGCAGATTCGTTTCCTCATCTGGAGCGCTGTGGTCTGGCGTTCGTCCTGCCTCCATCCCACCTGCTAATTCAATCTTCCTGAAATTCCATCTTCTCGCGCAGGCTCAAGTTTTGGTCAATATGGCATCTCATCCTTTTTCGCCGCAAGTCCATCGCTAGATATCCGAATTATCCTGTCTGAGTGCTATGTGAGGTCCTTTAGTGAGGTGGTTTTTGCCTGGAAAATGGCGGTTTTGCCTGATCGAGTGAAGAGAAAGCAAAAAATTTATATCCCACCACTATCTTAAGGTTAGTATGATAAAGTAATTGTGAGGTGAAATAGATATGTGGGACAAGAAGTATCCATCAATATTCGATATATTTGAGAGTTTCACAAAAGGCTTCCCCTTTGAGAGGAAGGAGAGGTTCGAGGATGATTGGTTCAAAGAGCCCTTTGAGAGCATGATCCAGAGGTTCGAGGAATCCATGCCCTCGGAGTTCAATGAACTTGTTCGCGAGGAGAAGACTCCCTCTGGCGTATCTCGCCGCTATGGCCCCTTCGTCTATGGCTTCAGCTACACCGCAGAGCCGGGAAAGGAGCCCATATTCCAGGAGTTTGGCAACATCAAGCCCTCTCATCGGGGAATTGAGCCCAGCGAGGGCAGAGAGCCATTGGTCGACGTCATGAGCGAGAAGGACAAGTTCAAGGTATTCGTCGAGCTCCCAGGAGTTGAAAAGGAGAAGGTAAAGCTGGATGTAGCGGATGACAGCGTGGAGATCAAGACCGATGACGAGAAGAAGTTCTACAAGATGATATATCTGGACTCCACCATAGATCCGGATAGCGCCAAGGCCTCTTACAAGAACGGCATACTCACTCTGGAGCTGGATAAAAAGGAGAAGAGAAAAGGAAAAGAGGTGAAGATAGACTGAGGTGGATGAAAGAGGTCCACAATGGGCGGGACTATGTCGTCCTGCCCTGATTATTTTTCTTCGGCCCGTTCGGTGATCTGCCGCATATCGCGGAATCGATGATAATCAGCGAGTAATTTTACATATTATGCCTAGTCAAGGGCAATATGAAACTCATATGATCTAAAATGAGGGGACAATGCTCTAATAGAAAGCCAATGTGAAAAACAATTACTTAAATCATTCCGTACCATGTGGATTACATGCAGCAGATGAGTGAGATTTGGGGTCAGGGGATTGAGCTTGGAGATGGGGGTCAAAAGGGCATACTTTTGGGCCTCAGCAGGATTATGCACGGCAAGTATGGGGATGTAATCCTCCTATGTACTGTTATGGCTGCCTTCGTTATGCTCCTGGCGTTCTCTGCCTCCTGCTAGATAGAGTGGCAAAAATCCAGACAAAGCAAAGGGATGATATCGGCCTATCCAGAGATATGCAAAACGCCCTCTTTTTTAATAACAAAGATTAAATCACCCCCGGTATTCTGAAACCATACCGAGGATTGGGAAATGGACAGGAACGAGTTGGTAAATGAGCTTGCCCGCAGGCGTGGCTTTCTCTGGCCCGCTTTCGAGCTCTATGGCGGAGCCGCGGGATTTTATGATTACGGCCCTCTGGGAGCACCCCTCAAGAGGCGCATTGAAGACATCTGGCGGCAGTACTTCGTAATTGCCGAAGGGTTTGCAGAGATCGAGGCCCCAACCATCGGGGTGGAGGGCATCTTCCAGGCTTCAGGCCATCTGAGCGGCTTTTCTGATCCCCTCACCGGATGCAAGGAATGCAAGGAGGTATACCGGGCGGATCACCTGATAAAGCATATCATAGAGGTTCCCGATGCCCTGACGAATGAGGAGATCTATCGCTGCATGCAGGAGAATGAGATCACCTGTCCGGAGTGCGGCGGCGAGCTTTCCGGTGTCTATGAGTTCAATCTCATGTTCAAGACCATGATCGGCCCGGGAAACAAGATGACCGGCTACATGCGGCCGGAGACTGCCCAGGGGATGTTCATCAACTTCCCCCGGCTCCTGCGCTACTTCCGGGGGGCTCTTCCATTCGCGGCAGTGCAGATTGGCAAGTCCTATCGAAATGAGATCTCCCCCCGCCAGGGAGTGATCAGATTGAGGGAGTTCACCCAGGCCGAGGCAGAGATCTTCATCGACCCAAGAGACAAGACCCATCCCAGATTCGATGAGGTCAAGGATATCAGGATGAAGTTCTACTCCCAGGAGGCGCAGGAGAAGGGGGAGGAGGAGGAGATGAGCTTTGGCGAAGCGGTGGAGAGGGGAGTTGTCGCTCACCAGACCCTGGCCTATTATGTGGCCAGGACCTATCAGTACCTCCTGGCGGTGGGCATAGACCCGCAAAAGCTCCGCTTCCGACAGCACAAGTCCGATGAGATGGCCCATTATGCTGCTGACTGCTGGGATGCGGAGGTCCTTTTGGACCGTCTGGGCTGGATAGAGCTGGTGGGGGTGGCAGACAGGACCGACTATGACCTCAAAGCCCATACAACAGTCAGCAAGGTGAACCTCTCTGTCTTTGTGAACTATGGCCAGCCGAAGAAGAGGAAGAAGACCGTGGTCAAGCCTGATTTCAAGGCTTTGGGGCCGATGTTCAAGTCGAAGGCCAAAGCGGTTGGAGAAGCCCTTCGCGCTCTGGCACCAGAGCAATTGGCCGGTGAGAAGATTCAGGTAAATATTGATGGGGAGACGATAGATATCGACCGAAGTCTGGTTTCCTTTGAGAGCGTGGAGGAGGAGGTGCGGGGAGAGGAGGTGGTGCCTCATGTGATAGAGCCCTCCTTTGGCATCGATCGGATACTCTATTCCATCCTGGATCACTCCTACTATGAGGATGAGATCGATGGAGAGAAGAGGGCGGTTCTCCGGTTCAAGCCTCAGGTTGCGCCAATTGAGGTGGCGGTTCTCCCCTTAATGGATAGAAGCGAGCTGGTCGGACCGGCAAAGAAGATCCTGGAGGAATTGCGTTCCCGGGGCATGCGAACTGACTATGACACCTCGGGATCCATCGGAAGGCGCTACCGACGCAACGATGAGATCGGGACCCCCTATGAGGTCACTATTGACTATGAGACCATTGAAGAGGGCACTGTCACCATCAGGGATAGGGATAGCATGAGTCAGGTCAGGGTTGCTCGCTGGCAGGTTGTCGACAAGTTGCAGGCCCTTCTCAATGGGGACCTTCTGTTCCAGGATGCTGGCGATCCGGTCCGTTCAGCAAAGAGTGATTGATTGGAAAAAGGCGAGTGGGAAATGGATATCTCGGGAAAGGAGCGTTCGGTGGGAGTCCTATCCCTGCCTGATATCGTCGCCGACTGGCAGAAAAAGCTAATAGGTGAGGCGAGAAGAAAGGCCATTCACCTCTCTGGCCTCTCTGTCCCTCTCTCTCTTCTGCTCTTGGGGAGGAGCTTTACCATCGGCTTTGTGGCCCTTGCTCTGGCCATCTCTCTGATTCTAGAGTGGCAGAGGCTGAAGGGAAAAATCCGTCTTCCAGAGGTGCGGGTCCAGGAGGAGCACAAGGTGGCCAGCTTCGTCTATTACATCACTGGCTGCCTCCTGTGCGTCGTTTTTCTTCCTAAGATGATAGCGGTAAACGCCGTGCTGTTGCTCTCTTTGGGCGACACCATCAGCGGTCTCGTGGGATCGATTCTGGCCGACGCCGATGTGCGAGGAAGAAGGAAGATGTGGGGCTGCAAGTCCCTTCCGATCATGGCCGTCATGTTCTCCAGCTGTCTTCTGATCGGATATCTGGCCTCGGGCATCACCCAACTCTCCTTTCCGGTCTATCTGGCAGGAGCGGCTGCGGCAACGATTGCCGACGGTGTGGCAGTGATCATAAACGGCAATAGCCTTGACGATAACTTCTCCATACCGGTGTTCTCCGGCCTGGTGATGACCGGGGCGGCAGCATTATTTTAGAGCACCTCCTCATTTGGGGTCAATGGAAAAGGTTTTTTAGTCTGGGGATTGTACTCTTTCAGCGCTCAAAAGCAGCAAATAGCTGCTAGGTTATGGGAATAGGAGGATTGGATAAATGAATATTATACTGCTCGGCCCGCCGGGATCCGGCAAGGGCACACAGGCTAAGATGATTGCCGACAAGTACAAGGTCACTCACGTCTCTACCGGTGACATTCTGAGGGAGAACGTCCGCAGCGGCACCCCCCTGGGAGTTGAGGCCAAGAAGTTCATGGATGCAGGAAAGCTGGTTCCTGATGCCCTGCTCATCGATATCATCAAGGACCGCCTGGCCAAGGATGATGTTAAGGCCGGATGGATGCTGGATGGATTCCCCAGAACCATGCCTCAGGCTGAGGCACTGGACAAGATCCTGCCAGCTCTGGGCCAGAAGATCGATGTGGTCTTAAATATCGATGTTCCAGATGAGGAGCTGGTCAAGAGGGTTACAGGAAGGAGAATGTGCAAGTGCGGCACTACCTATCACGTTCAGTTTAACCCACCAAAGGTGGCAGGAAAGTGCGATGCCTGCGGAGCAGACCTCTACCAGAGGGCGGATGATAACGAGGAGACGGTCAAGCAGAGGCTGTCTGCCTATCATGCCCAAACCCAGCCCCTGATCGACTACTACAACAAGCGCGGCATTGTGGCCACAGTCCTTGGCGTGGGCGACATCAAGGCCATCTTCGGCGAGGTTGTCAAGGCTCTGGATAAGAGGGCATAGAGCCTTCAAAATCTTTTTTCGCAATAATTTTTTATCGCTTTGGTATCCACCCCAGCTTCCTTTCTAGGATCGCCTCGGCGTTTTCTGTCAGGATAAGACGTTGAGCCTTGTGCCTTCCCGTTTTCGCTATGACCCGCGGATCGCTGATCTTTCTGGCTTCGGCCCGGATTCGGTAGCCATGGATGGAGTCTCCCACCTCGTATCCTTCCATCAGAGCACCTCCAGTCGTCCCTCTCTTTTCAGCTCTTCCACGATCTGGCAGATCAGCTTATAGTCAAGCTCCAGATCTTCCTCGATCTCGGACGCATATGCTTCCCCCCTTTCCTGGAAGTATCCCATGACCTCCTTTTTTGCAGTATCGTAATCTACATCGCGATACTTTATTGTTTTAATCGCCGCCAGCTTATCTCTAATCGCGTCCCTTACAAAGTCTGATGTGTTAAGGTAGACTCCGGATGCAACCAATTTCCTGATCTGCTCCAATTCCACAGCCGAGACCTTTGAGCCGACAACATGGCCTTCAGATCTGATAGCCTCCATCATATGTTTAAAAGCGTTAAATTAGTTAAAAAACATTCCGATTGAACCAATCGTGCAGAGTTATTCCGATATTCATTTAGCCATAGCAATAGGATTCTTCGGGAGCGATTTAGCAGGCCGGCCAGGCCACCGAGCTGGCAAAATTTTCTTTCTCAAAATGGATAAAAATCCAGCAAACTTTTTATCTCTCCCCCTCGCTAGCCCCTCCCATGATACTTGTCTATTCCCTGGGGGGCTCAATCCTCGCCGGTCGCGATGCGAAAAGCCTGCAGGAGTACGCCGATGCCTTAAAAGAGCTGGCAAAAGCGCACCAGATCTATGTCGTGGTGGGCGGGGGCAGGATTG
>DAIO01000169.1:0-7315 GCA_002498745.1 Methanosaeta sp. UBA533
ATTGCAGCCAGTTGTAGACAGTTCGTTTTCTTGCCGATTCGACGATGGTGTACTTATCCAAAACCACCATTGCGTCGTCGTACTTGAAAGTGTTCAGAAATCCATAGTACTTCTCCGCGGACCAGAATCCATCGAGAAGATTCACTCCATACGAGCTTGCCTCCTTGCGTTGCTTGAACGCACTTTGGGAATAAACATCGAGAAGGACAGACCCACCTGGCAGAAGCATGGAGTGGAACTTAGCGAGCATAATCCTGCGCTGCGACGGGCCGAGAGCGCAGAAGTCGCACATGATCATCAGAATGAGATCGAAGCGGTGTTCTGTTTCGAAATCCAGGTAGTTCTGGTTTATGTATTCAATGGTCAATCCCGCCTCTCGCGCGGCTTCTCGGGCATGCTTGATTGAGCACTTAGAGAAATCAATACCAATTACACTAGCACCGACCTTCGCCAGCCGATTTGCATAGAGCCCGGGACCACAGCCAAAATCGGCGATTCGGGTGTCGGCGCCAATACTAAAGCGGGATGCAATCCATTCCACCGATCGATCGATGAACTCGCCTCGACGGGATGATACATCGATATCGGCATTGAGATGATATGCGAGCATTTGCTCTGAGGTATGTTCGTCGGTCCACAGGTCTGCCGCTGTGTAGAACCCAAATGGTTCAGGACGACTATTGATTTCCTCCAGCTGAATGAACATATCTCTCCAGGTTGTAAATGAATCCACACTTCCGGATAGTAATGTTGGTATATAAAAATATCCGTACTACTAGCAATGGTTTACAGAACCCACTAACGTCCCTTATTAGACCTAATTGCTATAAAATAAATAGAATAGCCCCTTGGCCCGCCTGACTATCAAAACAGGCTGGTCAAGAACACCAGGGGCACTAAAAACAATACTACGAAACCGATAAGCATCAATCCAATTGCCAGACCATTTCCACCTGCCATGAAGATCCTCCTACTTTCGTTGGCAACTGCTTGGATGAGGTAATATTAATTACTATCGGACAGACGCCCACCCTCGGATCCCATCTGCACAAGGTTTATTTAATTTAACCAGCAGGAGAATTCCAGCAAAATATGAGGAATGCTATGCGACTTTCCATGGATTTAGAGCTGCAGGATGTTCCCGGCCAGCTGCTCCTTGCGATGCAACCCTTGAGTGATAACAAGGCTAACATCATCAGCGTGGTTCACCACAGGGACCGCAAGACTCCCCGGGGCATGATCCCGGTTCGATTCGTCGTGGAGATGGACCGCTCAAGAATCGAGACTGTGCAGGCCAGGCTCCAAGAAAGCGGAATCTCCGTTGTCCGGGCGGGAGAGGACCGATTCATCGAAGCAGTATCAGTTGTGCTAGTGGGCCATGTGCTGGATAGCGACCTGGGAGACACCATAAACCGGATCGACTCCACCGGCTACGCTGAGGTGATGGACCTTTCCCTGACCATGCCCGGCGTGAATGAGCACTCCTCTGCCTACCTCAAGATTCGCGCCACCGGCAAGGCTGAGATCCAGAAGGCTTTGACCATTCTGCGCAATGTGGGCGAGGAGAAGAAGCTGCTTGTTATCGAGCCAATAGAGACGGAGGCGGTATGAGAGATATTAAGGTCTCCTTGGTTGGCTACGGAATTGTGGGCCACGGAGTAGTTGACGTCCTGAACCGGAAAAGAGAGATCCTCCGTGATATGGGCCTGAACCTGATGCTGGTCAGCGTCACCGATCACACGGGAACGGTATTGTCCGAGGACGGTGTGGATGCGAACAAGATCCTGGGCGAGAGGACCCTGGCTAATGTAGCCACATCGAGCATGAAGGGGAAAGAGGCCATCAATGCCATAGACTCCGACCTGATGATCGAGGTCACTCCCACCAACATTGTTCACGGCCAGCCGGGTCTTGGCCATATGGAAGCTGCGCTCGCCTCGGGCAAGCATGTGGTTACATCCAACAAAGGGCCACTAGTGGTATCCTACGGCAGCCTGAAGAAGCTGGCAGAGGATAACGGCGTGATGCTGAAGTTCGAGGCTACAGTAGGCGGCACCATGCCCCTGATCAGCCTGGTTGAGCGCACCCTGGTAGGCAATACGATCCTCGGCGTCCGGGGAATATTCAACGGCACCTGCAACTATATTCTAACCCGCATGGCTGAGGAGGGCATACCCTATACTCACGCCTTGAGCGAGGCTCAGGATCTGGGCATTGCCGAGGCCGACCCCAGCTATGATGTGGAGGGTGTGGACACTGCAGGAAAAGTGGCCATCCTGGCCAACTCCCTGTTCAACATGAATGTCAAGTACTCCGATGTGAATGTGACCGGCATCACAGGAGTCACTCCCGAGGCTCTTGCTCTGGCCAAGAAGAGAGGATATGCCATAAAGCTGATCGGAGATGTGCCCGCACTCACAGTCAGGCCAACTCTGGTGCCCCTGGACAGCCCACTGGCCGTGGCCGGGACTCTGAACTCCGCTGCTATCTATACCGATCTATCCGGGACGATCACTGTATCGGGTCTTGGTGCAGGCTCCATAGAGACTGCCTCGGCCATTCTCACCGATATCATCAGCATCTACCGGACTAAACGCATAGATGCCATATTCTAGATCAATGACTCGGGTCAGATAATGAGCAGCTTCTTGAGCTTCGCCGAGCTCTGTCAGCGAGTGGAGGGGGTCTCCGGCTCTCTGGAAAAGATCGACATAGTGGCAGCATTCCTGAAGAATTTGGATGATGATGAGCTGGCAGTTGCCTCCGGATTCATCATGGGGGATCTCTTCTCCCCCAGCCTGGACCTGGTGATGGGCGTGGGGCCGAGCATCCTTTACGAGGCGATGGCACGCGCCTGTGGATGCTCGACGGAGAGGATATCAGATATGCTGCGCGCCACCGGGGACCCGGGGCTGGTGGCATCTGCAGCCGTCGATAAGAAAAAGCCCATCGGATTTGCTGCCTTCATCAAAGATGAGCCGCTCTCCATCAAAGAGGTCTATCAGAGGCTTGTAGCCGTGGCCCGGGCCTCGGGAAAGGGAAGCCAGGATGCCAAGGTCAAGAACCTGCAGTATCTCTTCAGCCAGGCCACTCCTCTTGAAGCGCAATATATCGCCCGCCTGGCGATAGAGGATATGAGAATCGGAATCGGTGAAGGAGGAGTCAGAGATTCCATTGCCCAGGCTTTTTCCCAGGATGCATCAGAAGTGGAGAGGGCCTACAACCTGACCAACGATATTGGCCGGGTGGCAGTCAATGCCCGCAAAGGGACGCTCGCGGATCTGAATGTGCTGATCAACCATCCCATCAAGATGATGCTGGCTCAGGTGGGAGAGGGAATTTCGGCCTCCATGCAGGAGCTGGGGTCTGCGGCGATAGAGTGGAAGTACGATGGAGCCAGGGTGCAGATCCACAAGGATGGGAAGAGGGTTCGCATCTTCTCCCGCCGGCTGGAGGATGTGACCAGGTCCCTGCCCGAGATCGTCCGTCTGGCCCAGGAGGTCAGGGCGGATAAGGTCATCCTGGACGGAGAGGTGGTGGCCATTGGCAAAGACTCCAGGCCCCTGGCCTTCCAGGAGATTTTGAAGCGCTTTCGCAGGAAGTACAATGTGGAAAAGCAGGCCAAAGAAACGCCTCTGCATTTATTTTTATTCGATCTGATATATCTTGATGGCCAAAGCACAGTGGATCTGCCCCTGACCAGACGGCGGGAGCTGCTGGAGGGTATCGCCGATCCATCGATACTGGCAGATCAGGTCATATCCGACAGCGTCCAGAAGGCAGAAGAGATCTACCACCAGGCTTTGGAAAAAGGCCACGAGGGGCTGATCCTCAAGAATTCGATGTCGGTATACGCTCCGGGAAAGAGGGGCAAGAACTGGCTTAAGATAAAACCGGTTATGGAAACCCTGGACCTGGCAGTGATAGGGGCAAAATGGGGCGAGGGCAGGAGAGCTAGCTTCCTGGGCTCATACCGGCTGGCCTGCCTGGATGAGGCTACGAGCAAGCTCCTGGATATAGGCTGGGTGGCCACTGGCCTAACGGACGAGGCTCTGGCGGAGCTGACTGAGCTGTTCCGAGAGCTGATCCTGGTGCAGAATGGGATGGAGGTCGAGCTGAAGCCGGCGGTGATCTTCGAGGTGGCCTATGAGGAGATACAAAAGAGCCAGAGCTACTCATCGGGATATGCTCTTCGTTTTCCCAGATTGGTGAGGGTGAGGGATGACAAGTCCCTGGAGGAAGCGGATAGCCTGGAGAGAGTGGAATCCCTCTACCGGGTGCAGCGAGGGAGGAATAACTCCCTCTGAAAGGGCATCGTGAATCAAACACCTACAGAAAATAATAGATGGTTGTGGAGGTTCTTAAAGTGATAACTAAAAGGCTGAGCGAGCTCGAGGATGAGGATCTGCGTTCACTTCTCTCCAGGGATGTGGGCATTCAGGATGTTCTTCCTGCAGTAAATGAGATCATCATGGAGGTCGGGTCGAAAGGAGACGAGGCTCTATTCAAGTACACTGAGAAGTTTGAAGGGGCACACCTCGATGACCTGCGCGTGACCCAGGAGGAGATCGATCTATCATACGACCTGGTAGAAGACAGGCTTATTGAGGCGCTCTCCTCGGCAGCGGATCATATCTTTTATTTCCATAATGAACAGAAAGAGCATGACCTCTGGATGAGCGAGGCATCTCCTGGGGTGCTGGTGGGCCAGAAGGTCGTTCCTCTGGATTCTGTTGGAGCTTACGTTCCCGGGGGCAGGGCGGCCTACCCCAGTTCGGCCCTGATGACAGTCATTCCCGCCAAGGTTGCAGATGTGCCCAGGATTGTGGTCTGCACCCCGCCCCAAAAAGACGGATCGATCAATCCATTGACGCTGGCTGCTGCGGATATGGCAGGAGCGGACGAGATCTATAAGCTCGGAGGGGCTCAGGCGATAGCTGCCATGGCTTTGGGCACAGATAGCATTGAAAGGGTGGACAAGATCGTGGGACCGGGCAATGTCTATGTCACTGCCGCCAAGATGCTTGCTCGAGGCTCGGTGGAGATCGATTTTCCTGCTGGTCCCAGCGAGGTCTTGATCCTGGCCGACCGGACAGCGGATCCTGGGGTGATAGCTGCCGACATGATCGCCCAGGGAGAGCACGATCCCAAATCGATCTCCGTTTTCGTATCCCTGGATGATCTCCTGGCCAGCGCCGTGGCCGAGGAATTGAACATCCAGGTAGAGAGCGCGGCCCGCTCAGAGATCGCCAAGCTAAGCCTGGAAAACAGCGCCGTTCTGCTGGCGGGCGATATGGATGAGGCGCTTGACTTTGTCAATGCCTTCGCTCCGGAGCATTTGGAGGTAATCACCAAAGAGCCCATGAACGTTCTGAGGTCCATTCGCAATGCAGGGAGCGTGTTCCTCGGAAAGTTCACCCCGGTGGCGGCAGGGGACTATGCCAGCGGGACGAATCATGTGCTTCCCACCTCTGGATATGCTCGCATCTTCTCCGGCCTGAATGTGGATCACTTCACCAAGAAGATCACCCTGCAGATGATCACCGATGAGGGGCTTCTGGGGCTGGAGGAGACGATTACCACTCTGGCCGAGGCAGAGGGGCTGCTCGCCCATGCCGAATCGGTGAGAAGAAGGCTGGAGCCGCGGGAATGAACCCGCGGCCTGATATCGGTCTGATCTAGAGTGTCAGAGCATCTGCTGGAGATGGCCGGGGCCCGGGTCAGGGTTCGGGACGGGAAGGTCGAGGTTCTAACTGAGCCTGCCATCCGCTCATGTCCCTTGCGCCGGGATCTGTATGGCATCGAGATAGAGAGCAAGGAGACAGTAAAACAGGTCCTGGAAGAGCATATGGCAGAGCTTGGCATGTACGGGCCGAAGAGAGTCCTGGAGCTGGAAGATAAGCCGGTGAGCTTCGGGGCTTCGGAGATCCTCTCAGATGCCCTGACAGAAGGGCTAATAGATGCCGCTGTGCTGGTCAGTGAGGGTGCAGGGACAGTGGTGGCCACTAGGCCCGAGGTCCTGCAGGCGATCGGAGCCCATATGACCGGCCTGGTGAAGACTGAGCCCATCGAAGAGATTCAAAGCGGCCTGGAGGAGAGGGGATGCATTCTGATCGACCGGCAGGGAACAGTAGATCAGGTCCTGGGTTTTGAGAGGGCAGTAGAAGCAGGATATAGCAGGATTGCTGTAAGCCTAGCCGGTCACAGGGCAGATGACGCTCGAGCGCTGCGGAAAAGGGAGAGTGCTTTGGGAGCCCGGGCCACAATTTTAGCCGTTCACACCACGGGCATAAGCGAGAACGAGGCCCAGATTCTGGCGGAATGCTGCGACCTTGTCTGGTCCTGCGCCTCCCGGTCAGTGAGGGAGGTGGCAGGAGGAAAGGCGCTGATCCAGATTGGCATTGCCATTCCCGTCTTCGCCCTCACCCCGATGGGAAAGAGGCTGATATTGAACCGGGCGATGCACTTTTCCGGGCAGCTGGTGCTGCACCGGGCAGGCCTGCCGGTGACGCCGGAGGGAAAGCAGCCGGAGCCGCTGATTTAGGACGAACTCAGGGCTAATCCCCGCTTTTTCAAAGGCGGGATACAGCCCGTGCCTACCGATAGATATATATGCATATGGTCGCCATATGTATAGTTCAGGATGAATAAACAAGGGCATTGGATACGCGCAAGAGGATGCGTCTATAATGTGTATTACCACTTCGTATGGTCAACAAAGTATCGAAGGAAGGTTCTTATTGGTTCAATCGCCGAAGACCTTCATTGGTTGCATGAATTGATAGCAAAGCAGAAGGGTATTACATTGATCAATCAGGAGATTATGCCCGATCACGTTCACCTCTTTGTGACGGCTCATCCTATATTTGCTCCTGCCAACATTGCCAAGATCTTCAAAGGCATTACGGCAAAGAAGCTCTTTGAAAAGCATCCTGAACTAAGAGATCAGCTTTGGGATGGACATCTCTGGAATCCGTCTTATTATGTTGGCACCTGTGGAGATGCGACCAAAGATGTAATAGAACGCTATGTAGAGATGCAAAAGGTGAAGTGATTTGCTGAAGGTGCTTCGCTATAGGATCTATCCTACAAAATCTCAGAGAACCAAGATGGATGACACCTTGGAGCTTTGCAGATGGACCTATAACGAAGTAATAGCCATCAGGATGAACGCTTACGAGCAAGAAAGCAAATCTCTCTCCTATTACGATACCAAGAAGCTTTTGCCAGGATGGAAAGAAGAACAGCCCGAATTGAAGGAAGTCCATTCTCAGGTTCTACAGGAAGTCGTCTGTATCCGCCGGTCCAAATTTGA
>DAIO01000077.1:0-25849 GCA_002498745.1 Methanosaeta sp. UBA533
CAATAACCGGAACAGGCAACACCTACGAAGCCCTGGAAGGGACGACGTTGGCCCTGAAGAAGGGTGCTGATGTGATGCCCATAACTGCCAATCCTTCATCCAGACAGGTCTCCATCCTGAGCAAGTGCAAAAGGAGCAAGGATATAGCAGTAGTACCGGTAAAAGAGGAGTACAGCAGTCTTTTCAGCGGTGACACGTCCTCGACCACCTGGCTGATGTCCGATTACACCAAATTCAGGTATCCCATCTTTGAGATCAACGCCTCCATATTCACCAACAGCGTGGTGGCCGTGGGCGCGGAGTTTCTGGGCATAGCAGAGGCTGGCATGAGGCGAATGCACGTTTGAGCCTAAGGGCAGTAGCTGCCTCGGCTGCACTTTTTCAAGGATGATGTGATAAAAAATGACCAGGATAGTAGCTCTCTCAGATACCCATCTGATGGAGGATGACAGGCTACCAAAAGCGGTGGTCGCATTAGCGAGCAAGGCGGACATCATCCTTCATGCCGGCGATTTTGTCTCAATCCAGGCCTATTCCGCTCTGAAGGATCTGGGAAGGCTGGTGGCGGTGAGGGGAAACTCCGACTCGCCCCAGCTCAAGAGGCTCCTGCCAAAAAGAGAGGTGATAGATGTGGAGGGGGTGAAGATAGGCCTCGTGCACATGGCTTCACATGGTTCCGATCTGGTAGGGGCGGAGATGATGGCCAGGGAGATGAACTGTGAGGTTCTGGTATTCGGCCATATTCACCGTCCACTCATAGAGAAGGGAAGGAGGCTTCTCATCTGTCCCGGGAGCACCTCCCAGCCCAGAATGTCCGCTCCCTCGGTGGCAGAGCTGATGGTTATCGATGGCACTGTGCAGGGAAGAATCGTCCCAATTGGAAGCCCAGCCTGCAACTATCTGAAGTATGCTGAAAAGCTTGGAAGGGAAGAATCAGAAGAGAGATGAGCAATACGCTTCCTAAAACAAAAAATCTGAAAAGAATGTAGCATTATTGATCACATTTCCTCTCCACCCGGCTTTTCTTTCAGAGTGCTTACGGAAATTCCATGCATTACCAAAAGAAGAAGGACGATCAAATAGAAGTATACATTAATGACCCTGTTCATGGCGATGAATAAGACCAGTGCGGTAGCCATCCACCCCCAGCAGTCCTCAGGATCCATTCTTTGCAGTGCCAGCGAAAAGATGGCGATCATAGCGATGCCTTGGACAATTATCATCGAATCCCAGGGAATAAAAAGAGATATCAGATAGGAGAGGTTTATGGAGGGGGTGTCAATATAGAACCAGTTGCCGTACACACCAGCGATGAACTCTTCGGGAGAGCCCAAAAGGAACGGAAGTATGAGGATCAAAGCAATTGCTACTGCTATCAATGAATTCACAAAAGCCTTTTTTATTCCCCATCTCTTAAAGGCTGAAACCACAATAAAAGGAAAAATGACCCAGACGAACTGGTAGGTGGCGAGAGCATATCCAGATGCAATCGAACTCGTCCACCATTTGTTACACCTACCGAGGAAAAAGACGATTGAAAGAATGAGAAACAGCACCCCGAGATAGATTTCGTGCCGGTACTGAAGGTATGGAGTCAGCAGGAATACCGGAATTAGCAGCATGCCGTGATTCCTGGAACCATTGGCCGAATATGCCAGAATAAGGGCGGAAACTAGCATACTTATCAGGTTTATGAACCGCAGATCCACTCCAGATGCAGCAGCTGGCAGATAGGCCATCCACATTCCGGGCAGATAAGTGAACACCTGATGGGGTGGATGATAGAGAAGGTCATGGTACCCATATGGGCTCATCCCTGCCAGGAAGGACTGACACCCCGAGAGGATGAGGGGGAGCATATCGGACCTCTGTGAATGAAGCGGGAATGAGACAATGCTCAAAAGGTATGTTCCAGTATATGCTGCCAGAGCGATAAGAACAAGAAGGCCCTGGGATGCATCCTTAATAAGCAGATAAATGAGTGAAGCTCCAATACATGCGAATAAAAAAATGGCAACTGGGATATTTAGATGATAGCCGAAAGGGGCATATCTGAGATCCTGCACGATCAGAAGGATAAATGCCATCGCTTCAAAAATCAAGATAATGACCGTCGTTAGCTTGGCGGCAGAAATGCGGTCGATGGGGGGTAGATGAGCATCTCCAACGATTCCGGGCTTTATAAAAATAATAAAAGCAGCAAAAAATAAACAAGTATATGGTAATAGAATTAACTGAAAGACAGGCTCCGGGAGATGATCCGGCAAGGGAAAATACCGGTCGGATTTCACACTTATGAGAAAACCAAGCAATGCGAGAGCTAAAATCCGTATTTTTATTTTTCGCTCTTCATAATTTATTTTCCTGGCGTTTTCCTTACCTACTCTGGAACGCATTCATCTTCGTCTCCGTCACCTTCACAGGCTGCTGATCGGATCGGCATCTGTCCAAATCCAGAAGGCCTGCTTTAAACGAAGCGGTTGTAACGCTGATTGATTATTTAAGGATGGTGGAAAAAAGAGAGCTGGTTTTATCGACTCTGTCATGATTTCATGATTAAGATCAGCTTGCCAGGAGAGTTCGCTATATCGACCTTACTCGCACTGCTGCTTGTCCTATCCGGCATCGAGCCATACGTAATTTATGCTTGCTAGGTAATTAAATGTAAATGCAATCAATATTGCCAGAAATTCGGATGCTACATAGTGAATTCCTGCAACTTCCGTAAAAGCAAGCAGCGCGGAAAGGTTAATCAGCATGCCTCCAAATGAGACAGCATGATACCTGGCCATTGCACGAACAATTGCCGTCCCCTCTGGGAAATTGTAATTGAACGTCGCCCTGGTATTCAAGAAAAAGTTCCATATTATGCTTATCTCTATCGCTATCAATGCAGATATGATATAATATATATGAACATAGTCTGTTAGAAGCCAGAGCAAGGTCAGATTAATTACCGCCCCTGTAGCCCCAACGAATGCAAATTTAAAGACAAATCTCCATCGACCTTTTGCAATCAAATTGTCAAGAATGCTTGAAGGAAGGATTCTTAGGGCGATATGCATTACCATTCGCCTCTTATTCGCCCCAGCTTGAGCTGGAGCAGAAGCTCAAAGATCCTGGCCATCTCCCGGAGGCCGTTCATATTGAACCCTACCTTTGAAAAGCCCGTTTTCCTCTTGTAGAAGGATATGGGGGCTTCCAACACATTCGCCTTAGATTTATATACAATCTCAATGACTATCTTGAATCCCTTGGGTTTAAGCTCCAGATTATCGAATACATTCCTCTTTGCCACCATAAAACCTGTCATGGGATCCCTTAGATCTACGCCCAGGATAAATCTGGTCAATTGAGCAAAGGCGAGGGTTACTAATTTCCTTCCCATAGTGTCACTGCACTCTCCACCCTCAATGAGCTTTGAGCCGAGGACTATATCATGATTCTCTATCAGCTTGAGCATTTTCTGGAGATCTTCTGGCCGGTGAGAGCCGTCGCCATCCATGAGAGCGATTATATCTCCTTTGGATCTGGACAAGCCTTCAACAAAAGCGTTGCCCAAACCATCCGATCTCTGTATCATAACCTCCGCCCCTTTAACCTTTGGCGCAGTGCGGCTCTTGTCTACTATCAGTATTTCGTGGTTTTCCTTAATTATGGCATTGATGCTATCCACAAGTTTTTGAATGGTTGGTTCATCCTTTGTGGGAATTATAATCGAGGTCAACATTATAGATCTTTTCACCTAAACACGATCCAATGGATCGGCCCAAGATCGGGATGACAGGGGCCCAGGCCCCATCATCCCTTCCTTGTCACCTCCACCTGCAGCACATCAGTAAATGCCTCTGCATTCCCATCCAGGGATGCGACTATGCTCACCTTATACACCCCGGGAGCGACATTGGCATTCCAGATACCCATGTACCTGCCTCCAGATGTCTCCAGCAGGCTGGTCCTTGTCTCTTCACCGCCATCCGGTGCATATATCACTGCCGTACACCTCAAAATGCCATCGGAGGAGGACTGGTCGGATGCATTTGTGGAGGAGGCAGAGCTCTGGCCCGCCTTTCTATTCGAACCGATCTGCACATATCCGTCCTTGCGATCCAGGTTGGCAAAGCCCTGGGGAGAGCCAAATCCGCAGGTAGCGCACCCCTTAACCGTCAGCTTCGGTTCCTGGTTAGAGGAGGAATTGGCTGAGGAAGAGCTATACTGTGATGAGTTTGTCCTTTCTGCCCTCTCATGGAAGGATGCTGTTATGGTCGTCGCCTCTCCTGATCTGACCGGATTGGGCTGGGCAGAGACCTCCGCCAGCTCATAGGGGAACTTGGGCTGGTTTTCCAGCCAGTCCCTCCAGGTATAGAGCCGGGCATCGTAGCCGGACTCGTTCAGAGCGAACCAGAGCAATGCGGCCTCAACCCCGATATTGGTGTAAACCACTACCGATCGGTTCTTGTCAAGATCCAGGAAGTGCTCATTTAGCATCTCTTTGGGCATCATGCTATCATTGACCAGCACATTCTCATAGGGCATGTTGATCGCCCCGGGAATTGAGCCCAGCTCATAAGCATTTGCCGGCCTGGCATCAACTATCTGTGCCCCACCAGTGACTACATATTCATAGGTGGCAAGAAGCTCTGGCCTTATATGGGGGATGTACTCGGCCTTAGGCCTGGTGGCAGAGATGTTGCTGATGTTCAATCCCGCAGCCTTCCAGTCCTCGATCGTGCCCTCAAGCACCCTGACCTTCTCATGTCCCAAGTATTTTAAGGCCCAGTAGGTGAAGAACGCCGGCGACGGTCCTCCGCCGCAGGGCAGGCACTCCCCGGCGATCAGCAGGGAATCGTTGCTGCTGATGCCCGCATCTCCCAGCAGCCGCGCCATCTCCGGTACCGGCACGATCTCCCCGCCTTCGGAGAAGAAGAGATCGTAATTGAGATTGACAGCGCCCTCGATGTATGCGGCCGCACTGGGGCTTATGTCCAATACAACCTCATCCGAGGATATCGAATTCGGGGATGCTATCGCCCCGACCAGCTTGGTCCAATCAGGGCAGGTGGGGCAGAACTCCCCAGTCTCTGTGCCTGCGCTGGCCGATCCTGCCAGTAGAATAAAAGAGATGGACAGGATGAATAGCAGAACCGGAATCGCTCCAGCAATTGCCGCTGTCCCGCCGATAGTTGACGGCCGTTCTCCCTCAGCCGCAAGTGGGGCGGAAAGATCAGATTGCAGTCTCATTTAACCTCCCGGACCCATCCACCTCTCGGAGATCTGGCTGTTGATTTGCCATCCAGTCCTGGTAGCTGTAGAGCCGGGCATCATAGCCCATCATCTCCAGGGCGAACCAGACCACAGAGCCCTTCATCCCCGTATTGGTAAAGACGACCACCGGCTGGTTTTTGTTAAGCACCATGAAGACCATATCCAGCCGGTCCTCGCCAGTGATCCTCAACTCATTAAGAACGCTCTCATAGGGCATGCTGACCGATCCGGCTATGGTTCCCATAGCAAACTCGGGCGGCGTCCGGGCATCGATGATCTGCACCTGGCCGCTTTTGACCATATCGAAGGTGGCGGTGTAGTTTGAGTTCTCCAGAGGGATATACTCCTTCTCGGGAAGCACTGCAGCACTCCCTGAGGTAGCCCCTCCCGCTGTCGCCCAGTCCTCAACCGTCCCGTCCAGGACTATTGCGTTCTCATGGCCCAGGCTCTTCATCATCCAGTAGACGTAGGTGGCCACCGAAGGTCCTCCGCCGCAGGGCAGGCATTCCCCATAGATGACAACCGAATCCTCTCTGGAGATTCCAGCCTCGCCCAGGATGCTGGCGACCTCATCTGCCGGCTTCAGAATCCCTGGCTGAAGGAAGAACTCCATATAGGGAATGTAAATTGAGCCTTCGATATGGAGGCTCGAGTTCTCGCTCACATCCAGCAGGATATCCGCATCATCGACCTCATCCAGCGGCAAGAGCATCTCTCTTGCCTTGAGGCTGCGAGTCATGTTGATCTGCAATTCCTTTGGCAATGCTCGGGCGGCAATCTGAACATCCCTGGCCTCTTCTGCCTCTGCCAGCTGGATGCTATCGGACGCTACTGAACTCTCGTTTTCCTCGCCTTTTTCATCCTCTGCATCCAGAGAGGAGTTCATCCCCCAGCGGATCTCCCTGGACTTCTTGGGCCAGTTGGCTCCAGCCGACTGCTGGGTAGCGGTTACATTGCCGATCTCATTTAGCTTGGCCATCGGATCCCAGCCGCCGCTGGAGTCATCGCACGCTCCTCCTAAAGAGGCGCACTCTGCACCGGCAGATGCGCACTCGGTAAGTAGTAGGGCCGCCAGAAGCGACCCGCAGAAAATTCCCATCAAAATCAGAATTGATTTCATTGAAGTTGGATTTGTTGACGTCATTTATATCACCCCGGCTTCAGGCGGCCAGCTCCTCTTTAACCTTCTCTACCACCCTTGAGCATACGTTCTGGTCAACAGAGAGGTCCTGAGTCTTCTCTATGCCCAGTTCAGTCACAATGATCTGTATGGCCGGCTCTATTTCCAGATGCTGCAGGGTCTTGGCGGCGCATTGCACCGGACAGCCATCAATGGATATCATCAGTCCTGCTTCCCGTGCCGACTTTACCATTGCCTCGATATGAGCGGCCACTGCCGCCAGGCAGAAGAATCCTGCCACGTTCTCTTTTGACAGATCGACTGCCGCCTGATTAGCGATCTGGCCGACATTGCACGCTCCGGAGCAGGCCACCACCCGCACATCCGAGGAACTGCAACTGCACTTTTTTTTCTCGTCCATTGGTGACACCATTATATTTTCCAATTATGCGCATTTATCTCTTGAGCATCCTTTTAAGCTCTTCCACCGTTGCCGTTCTCCCTGTCAAGACCGATTTTCCATCTATATATAGGGCTGGTGTCATCATCACTCCTCGATCCATGATCTCCTGGATGCTGTCCACCTTGATGATCTCTGCATCAGTACCCGATTCTTCCACTGCCTTCTGTACGTTCTTCAGCAGGCTCTTGCACTTGGCACAACCTGTCCCCATTACCTCGATCTTCACCATCTGATTCACCGTTGGAAGTTAATTATCTTAAAAGTGCGAGATGGTTATTATTATATTAACTTATCGCAATAACACGATGATAAGATCATAGATCATTTGCCGCCATAGCTCAAAACACAAGCTCTTTGTTCTCCGCATCATCGGATAGGTTCGGCTCCGCGATCCATTCGACTTCTGGTAAGATTAGAACCCTTGGTCCAGAAATATCCACCCCATATAGTAGGGTAGCTCGCAATCTCCTACCTTTCAAATATTGGATAATGGTAATACATATATCTGATCAGCTCCATATAGTAATAATGATATCCTCAGGAGGCAGGATACAACCAATCAGAACTGAGGCTTTAAAAATGTTTTATTGCTGATGCTCAGGATATGGTGCTCAGGATATCATGAGAGAATTGCGGCCTCCAATTGATAAGGGTGAGGAAGATGTCTGAACTATACAGTAAGATGGTAGAAGAGGCCATGGCAGCCCAGCGGGCAGACGTGGAGACGGTCAAGAGAAAGAGAGGGCAGAGCTTTCAGGTAGAGGATGCCAAGGCCTATCTGGATGTAGTGAACAAGATGAAGGCCATCGAAGGCCAGTCCAAATCGGTCATCGCTCTGCATGTGGACTCGGTCAACTCTCATTATGAGGTCATGAAGTCCCTGACCAAGACCATAAGACCGGAGGACGATCCCTTTGTCGAGCATTACCAGACACCTGCCATTCTGGAGATATTGTGCGAGCAGGACGAGAGCTTCAAAAAGAGCCTTAAGGCCTTCATTGATGGGGTAGGAGGATCAGAGGCCCTGATCGGGCTTGAGGCCGCTCGCAGATATGCAGGATTTTACGGTCCTACCTGTGTGGTGGACTTTGCCCTGATTCCAGGCAGCACGAGTAACGTGGTCAACAGGATCCTGAAGACCATTGATATTCCGGACATCCATAAGCAGGCAATACTGGCTGCCAAATCCTGGGGCATGAACACCTCCTATGGCATAGGCGAGGTCTTTGCCCAGGAAGCAGAGAAAGGAACCAGTCTGGCAGAAGCGGTAAGAAAGGAGATCGATGAGATCAAGTTCATCTACGAGAGTCCCATTGAGGCCCAGGGAAAGCTCATGGACAATGCTGGCCACCAGTCCTTTGATGTTCGCAAATACATGACCGAGTACAAGAAGAGGATGATGCCCACGGTCAGGGCGGCGATGAATGAAGGGGTTCACTATGGGAACATCCTTACCATTCCCGCCTATTGTGTGGGGGATATTGCCCATCATATATCCCAGTCCACCTTCAACATGTGCAAGGATGACGTCATAATGGCTGTCATCGAGGCGGTCACTGAGGTCATGGGCTCCACCCTTAATAACTCTCTGGACAGTTTCAAGAACGAGCACCAGCCTCTGAACCTGGCCACTGGTGCCGCCGCTTCCGCAGTCGAGTATATAGCAGAGCTGGACGGCTTCAATGCCATAGGCATAGTGGACCTCCTCACCAAGAGGTTCCATAACTATGTGCAGCTCTATCCCACCAGAGGAGCAGCGGCTGAGCTGCATAACTGCGACTTCATGGATATGATCTACCGGGGATGGAAGGTGCTTGACAAGGCCAGAAGACTGAAGAACGGCCTGGGCGGCAAGCTCGTCCCCAGGATCTCGGGCTTCGATGTGGATCTTGAGCCCATTCACAGAAATGAGGTTCTCATGAATCCCCAGCGTTATGCCTATCCGGCCTGTGCCATCACTGTGCGCTTCTCTGCTCTGATGAGGCTGTCTGACTATCCCTGCCTCCTTACCAGCGAGCCGGTGACGGCTACGATGATGACCAACATCATCGCCCTGCATAAGGAGATTCCAGCATCACCTGCCAGGGTATGCAAGAACTGCGCTTCTGCGGCGCTGGTCGACTTCAGGCACTCCTACTGCCAGTACAGAGAAGCAGTATGAAGCAGCATCAAACAGCAAGAAAAGAAGCATATTGAATTCCAATCAAGGTTGATGGTGGATATATGAAATGCTATCTTTGTGCTCTGGCTCAAAAGGATACTGATGCGGTGGCTATCTGCATACTCTGCGGAATGGGGGTCTGCATGGATCACCTGGTCAGAGAGGAGCTGGAGATTTGGGAGGGAGGCTATCCCTTCCCCTCCAAGAAGATGAAGCGAACGCTGCCCCGTATTCTCTGCAAGCCATGCTATGCTGCATATCATGAGGGATGAAAATGTCACTGGCAAAAAGGTCCATTGCCGAGGCGGTCGGGACTTTCATCCTGGTCTACTTCGGGGCAGGCGCAGCAGCGATAACCCTGATGATCTCCCAGGGATCAAGCCCGCCCAACCCATTTAACATAGGCATAGGTACCCTGGGAGGCCTGGGGGATTGGTTTGCCATAGGAATGGCTTTTGCCATCGCCATTGCAGCTTCTATATATGCATTGGGCAGGATCTCAGGAGCCCATCTGAACCCGGCAGTGACGATAGCCCTCTTGGCCACGAGGAGGTTTTCCCTGGGGGATGCCATTCCTTATATCCTGGCCCAGCTGGTGGGCGCATCCGTCGCCAGTTTCCTATTTGCCGCAAGCGTGGGCATGGATGCCGTCACTGTAGGTGGTCTGGGAGCCACAGCACCATTTCCAGGAATCGGATACTGGCAGGCGGTAATGGTAGAGGCCATAGGCACCTTTCTGCTCATGCTGACCATCATGGGAGTGGCTGTGGACAGGCAAGCTCCGCCGGGATTTGCGGGGCTGGTGATCGGCCTGGTGGTAGGGGGCATAATCACCACCATCGGGAACATCACAGGCTCCTCTCTCAACCCGGCAAGAACCTTTGGCCCCTACCTTGGGGATTACATCCTGGGCGGAAACAGCCTGTGGCATTTCTTTCCCATATATATCATTGGGCCGGTAGCGGGAGCTCTGATCGCCGCCTTCCTGTACGACTATCTCTCGGCAGAATAATTTTTTTTGATATTTTTTTTGCTTATAGCCCTATCCGATGCTCATAGCCCAATCTTTCGATCTGTCTTCTCTTCCCTTCCCTTTCCATCCATATTCCCTCCTCCACCACCTCGCCTATAACCGTCAGATCGCACGCTCTTCGGGCCGCCTCCAGGCCCGAGGAGCGCAGGGTGAATACCAGCTCGAAGTCTCCACCCGCGCTCAATGCCATCTCCAAAGCATTCTCCTGCCCCACCATCTCCACCAGACCGGGAGCCAGGGGCAGCTTATCCTGATAGACCAGAAATCCCACTCCGCTTACCTCTGAAAGATCGGAGAGGGACAGAGCCAGGCCATCGCTATTGTCCATCATTGCCGTGACGCTTCCGCTCTTCGCCAGGGCCCGGCCCTCCTTCAGCCGGGGCTCGGGCTCCAGCAGACTGGTTATAAGCTCGCTTTTCATGCCGTTCTGCCAGGCCCACAGCCCGCCTCCGGCTGCCCCCAGAGAGCCGGTGGTGCAGAGCAAGTCCCCCGCTCGTGCTCCCCGGCGACGCAGAATCAGCTCCCTTTCCACAAAGCCTAAAGATGTGCCAGTGATGGTCAATTCCAGGTGGCTATCGGTGTCCCCTCCCAGAATTCGGGTACCATAGAGAGCGGCACAATCGCCAAATCCTGAAAAAAGCTCATCGATAAAATACTGATCCGCCTCCGGCGGGAGCCCGGCAGCGATGAGGACTCCCGCGGGCTCTGCCCCCATGGCAGCAATATCGCTCAGGTTTACTGCTACCGCCATCCAGCCCATCTGCCAGGGGTTCATGATATCAGGAAAGTCGGTCTTCTGGTGGAGCATGTCAGTGCTTGCCACAAGATAACGCTCTCCCGCATCGATAACTGCGCAGTCGTCGTTCTCCAGCCCACCCAGGATCACGGAGATACGCCGGATCAGGTCCCTCTCGCCAATGGCCCCATTCATAGTAAATCACCAAGGAGACCCGCTCCTTTTAAGGGGCGGGAGGAATTGGGTACACTTCCCAAAGCTATATATTCTTGCAAATCAATCACTTCCCAACTCAAGAGCTTAGCTCCATCCGGACACCTCGAAAGAGGTTTAGGCACTCCGATATACCGGAGAAATACGGCTTCCAAGATCCGGATGTTCTGAGTGAACAATACTTCGAGGGGCAAGGTGGAAGCAATTCCTGGCTCGAAATCCGTATCTGAAGGCACTTCTCGAAGTAGGTCGCCAAGAGGTTCCAGTCTAACTGCGTACTCTTGTGAGGTCTTACGGGACCGAAGTCAACCGGCCAAATGTAGCAGGGAAACATCTTAACCTCAGTTACAAACCCTTCCCCTTAGGGGAGGGGTAGTTGACTCTTTCTTGCTCCCTGTAATTGTATAGATCGCCTCAGCTCCGAAAGTTATTAAGATTCAAAGATGCATTAATTGTGATATGCTCGATTACAAAAGGTTGTTCATCCAGGCATCAATTGCCCTCCTGCTTTCCCTCATGCTTTCTAGCTCGCTTTCTGGAGCTGGAGCAGCCCAGATGATGCGGATCTGTCCACAAGGCTGCAGCAATCTGAGCATCCAGGAGGCACTTGTTAACGCCTCTGCTGGAGATACGATCATTGTGGAAAGCGGAACCTACGCTAACCCCTTCATAATGGGCCGGCCGGTGAACCTGCAGGGCAGGGACACAGGCAGTGGAAACCCAATCCTTAATCCGGAGAAGGGAAGAGCTATCCTGGCTGCTCAAGGAGCGGTGCTGTCGGGATTCGACTTTTCCAGTGCTCGTGCCGGTGATGAAAGGAGCGCAGGTTGCAGACTGGAGGTCGTCCTTCCCGCTACCATATACCTGAACGATTTTCCGGGCAAAAACAGCGTCTGCCCTGAGGATGTTGCCACCTGGAACTCGAGCCGAATGATCAGCTACCAGTATAACAGCCGGGTACAGCGCAGTTTTTTGGGCAACTACTGGGCTGACTATGCCGGCGAGGATAAGAACGGCGATGGAATCGGCGATGAGCCGGTGGTTCTAAATGATGACAATATCGACAACTATCCCTTGATGCAGCCGGCGGAAAGTTATATCATTTCCGATGAGGCCGGTACTGCTGGGAGGAGTGAGATGGAGCTTCTGGATGCTCGAGTAGGTGAGGAGTTCGTCATCTCCCTCTCCGCTAATCCGACCACGGGATATGGCTGGAATGTGGATTACGATCATTCCCTCTTAAACCTCAAGAGTTCTGACTTTAGGGCCTCCACCTCAAAGGCACTTGGTGCTAGCGGCACATCGATCTTTGTCTTCGAGCCCCTAATGCCTGGCAAGACCACCATATATTTGGTCTATAAACGCTCCTGGGAGAACATTGTGGCAGACGCTCGAGCATTTCAGGTGGAAATATCAGCTTGAAGGCCATGAACTATTTATACGGTGATGCCCATCAAGCCCTGATCATTACAATCCTTAAGGAGATCTCAATTTGGCAAAATCCGATATCAAATCTGAGGACAAATCAGATCAAAAAATAGAGGCGAAGACGCCTGCCTCCAGAAAGCCGGAGGTTAATATCGGCATGGTTGGACATGTCGATCACGGCAAAACCACTCTTGTCCGGGCGCTATCCGGAAGCTGGACTGATCAGCATAGCGAGGAGGTCAAGAGAGGCATCTCCATCCGTCTGGGCTATGCAGATGCCACCTTCAGAAAGTGCCCCAGCTGCCCAGATCCAGATGCATTTACCGTAGAAGAAAAGTGCCCCCACTGCGGTGCTGATACAGAGATATTGCGCACTGTCTCCTTTGTAGATTCTCCGGGGCACGAGACCCTCATGGCCACAATGCTCTGCGGAGCGGCGATCATGGATGGCGCAGTACTGGTCATCTCCGCCAATGAACCCTGCCCTCAGCCGCAGACAAAAGAGCATCTCATGGCCCTGGACATCACAGGCATCGACAAAATTGTAATAGTGCAGAACAAGATCGATCTGGTATCCAGGGAAGAGGTGATGGAGCACTACCAGCAGATCAAGGATTTCATAAAGGGCACCGTAGCCGAGAAGGCGCCCATAGTGCCCATCTCCGCTCAGCAGAACCTGAATGTCGATCTGGTCATCAAGGCCATAGAGGAGTACATACCCACTCCCCATAGAGATATCGAGAAGCCTGCTCTGCTCAAGATAGCCCGATCTTTTGATGTCAACCGTCCCGGAGCCTCCCCTGATGCTCTCAAAGGCGGGGTCATAGGCGGCTCCCTAAACCAGGGTGTGCTTCATGCAGGCGATAAGATCGAGATCTGCCCGGGCAGGCTGGTGGATTACGAGGGGCGGAAACAGTGGGTTCCCATTCAGACCAAGGTGCTGACCCTCCTGGCAGGAAGCCAGAGCCAGGAAGAGATCACACCCGGCGGCCTGATCGGCGTGGGCACCCTGCTGGACCCCATAATGACCAAGAGCGATGCTCTGGTGGGCCAGGTGGCAGGTGAACCGGGCAAGCTCCCTCCCATCAGGAACGCATTCACCATGAACATGCATCTCCTGGAGAGGGTGGTGGGAGTGACCGATGAGTCCAGCGTCGAGCCCATACATTCCAGCGAGCCCCTCATGCTTAACGTGGGAACTGCCACCACTGTGGGGGTGGTGACCAGCGCCCGGGAGGGAGGCGTGGTCCAGGTTCAGCTAAAGAGGCCGGTCTGTGCCGATAAAGGCGATCGTGTGGCTGTCAGCAGGCGCATTGGCGCCAGGTGGCGGCTCATTGGCGTCGGCTCCATAATCGACTGAAGAAAGAATATGCAGCAAATCGATGCCGATAGCGTAAAGGTGATAATAGACACCAACGCCTTGATGACGGCAGAGCAGTTCGGAGTGGACATCTTCAGCGAGCTATTGCGGCTGGGATACATTGAGTGGCTTGTGCCGGCCCAGGTGAAAGGAGAGCTGCGCTCCTTGGCAGATGGGGCAGATAAAGGGCGTGACAAGACCGCGGCCAGGGTGGCCCTGGGCCTGGCTGAACGATGCACAATCGTTGGCATTGACAACTGCCCTGCTGATCAGGCCATTGAGGAACTGGCAGAGAAAGAGGGAGCCGCAGTCTTTACCAACGACAAAGCCCTGAAGAAAAGATTATTTAGTAAAGGCATCACCGTAATATACTTGCGCCAGGGTCGGTACCTAGAGGCGATGAAGAAGGAGTATTGATGTACAAGAAGATGAAGCTTAAGGGCGTGGCCAGGATAGAGCCGGATCATCTGGGAGATCCCCTCGAAGCGGCAGTGGAAAGGGCACTGCGGGATAAATATGAGGGGGTTGTGGACAAGTCTCTGGGGACCATCGTGGCCGTGCTCGGAGCGGATGATATAGGTGAAGGCCATATCCTGGCGGGAGACGGATCCATTTACTACGAGGTCAACTTCGATACCCTCGTCTTCAAGCCCGAGATGCAGGAGATCATTGAGGGCGAGGTGGTGGAGATTGTGAAGTTTGGCGCATTTCTCTCTCTGGGGCCGTTCGACGGCCTTCTGCACGTCAGCCAGATAACCAATGAGTATATATCTTATGATGAGAAGAACGCGCGCCTGGTCAGCAAAGAGTCCAATAAATCCTTAGGAGAAGGGGATCGGGTTCGAGCCAGAGTAATAGCGGTTAGCCTGAATGAGAAAGAGCCTAGAGAGAGCAAGATCGGACTGACCATGAGGCAGACGGGCCTGGGGAAGCTGGAATGGCTTATAGCTGCAGATGAGACTGAGAAGGAGAATGAGAGCGTCCAGGCAGAGGCAAAATGACCGAACAGGCATGCAGAGAATGTCGCAGAATAGTAGAGGGACAGGTCTGTCCCATATGCAATTCAGCCTCGCTAAGCAAGGACTGGAGCGGATATGTGGTTATCATCGATCCCAAGGAATCCATCATCGCAGAGAAGCTGGAGATCAAGCTTCCCGGCAAGTACGCTTTGAAGGTGCGATAGATTGCGTACACTTCTTCTGCCGGAAGATTTGCGGCTATTGCTCAAGAGTCCTCTGGGCAAGTTATGCAAGGGCAACGGGACCGAATGCGTAGAGGCTATGAGAGATGAATTACAGGGGGCTAAAAAGGTGGCCGCGATCGGCGACATGACCGCATTTTATCTTTTGAAGTCATCAATAATGCCGGACCTGGCGGTTGTAGACAACAAGACCAAGAGGTCCCAGCTTCCAGATCACATTCTTCAAAGCCTCGAGCACAATAGCTATAAGAGGGTTGAGGTGAAGAATCCGCCCGCCACTCTGACCGAAGAACTAATAGACCAGATCAAGGATTCTCTTGCCGGAAAGGAGCGGGTGAAGATTGTGGTAGAGGGTGAGGAGGATCTAGCGACCCTTCCTGCAATTCTCTATGCCCCACCTGGCTCTGTGGTGATTTATGGGCAGCCCGATGAGGGAAGCGTCCTGGTCAAAGCAACTCCTGAAATGAAGATGTATATTGATGAATTAATGAAGAAAATGATTGTGGAGGAATGAAATTGGAGATAAAGGTTATTGATGAGAAGAACAATCCCTTGCTGAAGCGCAGGGAGATAGTCTTCAAGGTTATTCACGATGAGTCCACGCCATCCAGAAAGAGCGTGGTGGAGAGGCTGGCGGCGACCATGAACTCCAAGGTTGGCTTAGTCTATGTCGACAGCCTTAAGACCGAGTTCGGAAAGCGCGAGACCCAGGGATATGCCAAGATCTATGAGACGGCTGAGAGGGCAGAACAGGTGGAGCGAGCCCATATCATAGAGCGCAACACATTCACCAAGCCTGAGGAAGCCAAGCCGGAGGCAAGCTAAATGGCAGCAAAGAAGGGCAAGACCGGTGAGGTGAAGGGCGTATCCAAATATTACGAGCTTGGCGGAGACACCATCAAATCCAGGAAGTCGGTCTGCCCGAGATGCGGCAATGGCGTCTTCCTGGCGGACCACGGCGACAGACAGAGCTGCGGCAAATGCGGCTATACTGAGTTCAAGAAATAATTTCCGGAATCCAGGTCTCGATTCCGGACCTGATTCATTCTTTTAAAGAGACTTACGCGCTCGTTTACGGGCAATCGTGCCGGGCATCTATTTAAGCCTTGAAGACGAATAACATCCAAGGTGTTCACTTGGATCTATTCAATACTCTTATACCACTGTTTATCGTATTGGTGATACTATCTCAAGCGGTCAAGATCGTCCGCGAATATGAGAGGGTGGTCATATTTCGTTTAGGCCGTTTCAGCGGAATGAAGGGGCCGG
Source organism: Methanosaeta sp. UBA533 (assembly GCA_002498745.1). GTDB lineage: Archaea > Halobacteriota > Methanosarcinia > Methanotrichales > Methanotrichaceae > Methanothrix. Next base: position 16,250 of record DAIO01000077.1, read on the forward strand.
GCATATTCTTCATCATCCCCATCATTGACCGGGTAATGCTCCTCGACCTGAGGGTCTTTACCATCGATGTGGCGAAGCAGGTGGTCATCACCAAGGATAACGTGAGCGTGGAGGTGGATGCAGTCATCTACTACCGGGTGGTCGACCCGGCAAAAGCGATCATTCAGGTGGAGAACTACCGGGTGGCTACATCTCTCCTCTCTCAGACCACATTGCGCGATGTTCTGGGCCAGATCGAATTGGATGACTTGCTCAGCAAGCGTGACGAACTGAACAAGAAGCTGCAGGAGATCTTGGACAAGCATACCGATCCCTGGGGGATTAAGGTTACCGCAGTCACCTTAAGGGATGTATCTCTGCCTGAATCGATGAGAAGAGCAATAGCCAAGCAGGCAGAGTCCGAGAGAGAGAAGAGGTCACGCATCATCCTGGCAGACGGGGAGTTCCAGGCGTCCAAGACCATGACCGATGCTGCCCGGCTCTATGAAGAAGTGCCCGCTGCCCTTAAGCTCAGGGAGCTGCAGACTCTGGTGGATATCGCCCGGGAGAAGACGCTAATCGTCGTCACTCCCAGCAGTGACGCCGGAACGGGATCGATGGCGGGCTTGACCGCCGCCCTGAACCGCGAGCTATCGGAAAGAGAAGCAGACCGGGCAGATGAGGAGAGAAGAGCGGCCACGAAGGATTCCTCTCTGGATTCAATCAGATTAAGGAGATGAATAACCAAGAAAGGCAGGCCGATCCGAAGAGTCTCGGAGCCTGCCTCGCCGATCAGGATAGAAAAAATTAGGATCGTATGAATAGCAGGGTACGGGTCATGCTATCTTGGATACTGGAAATAGCGTTGCTCTTAGCCCTCATCCTCGGCCAGGCACAGGCAGCAGGCACCGTCCTGACGGTGGATATGAAGGGGACCATAACCCCTGCTAGCGACGATATCGTCTTAGCCGCCCTGGAGAGGGCAGAGGCTGAGGATGCCCGGGCTTTAATGCTTCTCCTGGACACGCCGGGCGGGGGTCTGGCCGAGACCACTGAGATCCTGAGGCTTATAGATGAGTCGGAGATTCCGGTCATAGGCTATGTCCATCCGGAGGGAGCAGTAGCCTGGTCTGCAGGCACGATCATCCTGATCGGCTCTGATATAGCGGCCATGGCTCCCCATACCATCATCGGTTCGGCTCAGCCGGTACAGTTCTCGCCAACCGGAAGCACCGTGCCGGTAAATGATAGTAAGACCACCAATGCCATAGTGGCGATGATAGAGGAGAAGGCGCGAAAGCACGACCGGAACACCACCGCTGCCAGAGAGTTTGTCCTCTCCAACCTGAACCTCAATGCCGATGAGGCAATGAAATACCGGGTGGTCGAGCACATCGCCTCCACCCCAGAGGAGCTCCTGGGCCAGATCAATGGCACCAGCATCAAAGACGTCACACTGATAACCCAGGATGCGAAGCTCGAGGTCTTCGAGCCACCGCTGAATCTGCAGTTCCTAAAGATCCTCTCCGACCCCACTATCGCCGGGCTTTTCATGCTGATCGGCCTTTATTCCCTCATCTTCGGCTTCTCCAGCCCGGGGATGGGAGCGGAGGTCTTCGGCCTGATCGCTCTGGCCATGGGGCTTATCGGTCTCGGATTCAATGTGAACCTCGGCGCCGTATTTCTCATTCTCCTGGGACTGGGACTGATCCTGGCAGAGCTGCACAGCCACACCTTCGGTATCCTGGCTGTGGCGGGGCTGGTCTGTGTGATCGCGGGCAGCATATTGTTTGTGCCCACCAGCTTTCCGGAATGGTATGTTCCCGGGAGCTACCAGCGGTCGATGGCCCTGGCCCTGATCCTGCCCTCGCTCATATTGGGATTGTTCATGGCCTTTGCCATTTACAAGGTGGCCCAAGCCCGGTTTGCTCCTATGGTGATCGATGTCTTCGAGGGAGAGGAGGCAGTGGCCATAGACCGGCTGGATCCCAAGGGCTATGTTCTCTTTCAGGGAGAATACTGGCTGGCAGAGGCGGAAGGGACGGTGGAGAAGGGGGAGAAGGTGATTATAGTGGCCAGGGGAGGGGGCCAGCTGAAGGTTAGAGCCGGGCCGAAATAAGCTGCCCTCTCCAGTATTACCCCAAATGCTTTAGATACCTGGCCAGCGTACCTCATCTTAGAATGCCCGCAGATCCTGTTGCCAAATGGGAGGAGTTCCTCCGGTCCCGATATTGGGATGATATCTTAAAGCTAGCTGACTCCTATCCGGACGAGCGCAGCCTCAAAATCCAGTTCTCAGACCTGGACAAGTTCGATCCGGATTTCGCTGAGGAGCTCATGGAGAACCCGGATGAGACCATCGAGGCTGCCCGGACCGCCATATTGGAGCTGGATCTGCCCATGGACGTCTACTTGGATCGAGCCCATGTGCGAATAGTCGATCTTCCAAGACATTTCAAGACCCGCGAGCTTCGCTCGGACCATATAGGCAAGCTCCTGGCCATAGACGGGCTGGTGAGGACGGCCACCGAGGTCAGGCCGAAGATAGTCTCCGCCGCATTCCAGTGCCAAAGATGCGGCTTTACCTTCTTTAAAGAGCAGACAGGAAACAAGTTCGAGGACCAGAACCTGAAGTGCATGAACCAGGCCTGCGATCGGGGAGGCCCCTTCAAGCTCTTGCTCGCCCAGTCCAAGTTCGTCGATGCCCAAAAGATCAGAGTGCAGGAGTCGCCCGAGGACCTGCGCGGCGGCCAGCAGCCCCAGACCCTGGATGTCGAATTGGAGGACGACCTCGCAGGCCGGATCTTTCCTGGCGATAGGGTGATTGTGAATGGTGTTTTGAAGTCCTATCAGAGGACCAATCCCCAGCAGGGAAAGAGCACCTACTTCGATCTATTCCATAAGGGGGTATCGGTGGAGATGAAAGACCAGGAGTTCGAGGAGATAGATATCTCTGCTGAGGACGAAGAGGCGATCATGGAGATGTCTCGCGATCCCGAGATCTATGAGAAGATCAAGGACTCCATTGCCCCCTCCATATACGGCTATGATGATGTCAAAGAGGCCCTGGGCCTGCAGCTGGTATCGGGATTCGAGAAGCATCTCCCGGACGGAGCGCGCATCAGAGGAGACATTCACATCCTGCTGGTGGGCGATCCAGGCATCGCAAAATCGCAGCTCTTGAGGTATATGGTCAAGCTCTCCCCCCGGGGGATTTACACCTCGGGAAAGAGCTCCACCTCTGCCGGCCTCACTGCCACTGCGGTCAAGGACGAGCTGGGTGACGGTCGCTGGACCATAGAGGCCGGGGCCCTGGTCCTGGCTGATAAGGGGATCGCCGCCATCGATGAGATGGACAAGATGAACAACGAGGACAAGAGCGCCCTGCATGAGGCCATGGAACAGCAGACGATAAGCGTCGCCAAAGCCGGGGTGATGGCCACCCTGAAGTCCCGCTGCTCACTATTGGCCGCGGCCAATCCGAAGCTGGGGAGGTTCGATAAATACGAGCCCATAGCCCCTCAGATCAACCTCACCCCTGCTCTCATGTCCCGTTTCGATCTGATCTTTGTTCTCACCGATGACCCGGACACCAAGAGGGATTCTGCTATCGCCGAGCATATCCTGAAGAGCAATTACGCCGGAGAGCTCTCTACCCAAAAGCCCTGGAACCCGGAGATATCCCAGGAGGACATCGATAATGCCCTCACTGTGATCGAGCCGGCGATCGATCCCGAGATGCTGAGAAAATATGTGGCCTACGCTCGCAAGAACGTTTTTCCCACCCTTACCGAGGAGGCAAAGGAGTTTTTCCTGAACTATTATGTCGGCCTCAGGACCCAGGGGCAGGACTCGAACAAGCCCGTTCCGGTCACCGCCCGGCAGCTGGAGGCGCTCATAAGATTGGGCGAGGCAAGCGCCAGGCTGCGGCTGAGCCGTGAGGTGACTGGAGTTGATGCCCAGCGTGTGGTCAAAATCCTTGAGGCCTGTCTTCGTAAGGTGGGGGTAGATCCGGAGACGGGCTTTTTGGATGCGGATATCATCGCCTCGGGCACCACCAAGAGCACCCGGGATAGAACAAAATCAGTGATGGACATCATAAAAGAGGTCAGCCGGGAGAACCAGGGCCCTGCGCCAAGAGAGGACGTTCTGAATAGAGCAGAGGAGCTGGGCATAGAAAGGTCTAAAGCGGAGGAGATCATCGACCGGATGAGAAGAGATGGAGACGTCTTCGAGCCCAGGCCAGGGATGCTGAAGCTGCCCTGAGGTTGAAGAGATGGAAATGGAAGATAGCAATATACAGTTCCGCGGGAAAGCGGTGGATGAGAGAGATGAGGAAGAGACTGCCCAGATATGCCTCAAGACCTATAGGCATGGATCAGAGACTCTGATTGCCGTCTGTGATTGCGATATACTTGGACGTGAGTTTAGAGAGGGTAATTTGCATATCGAGGTTTGTTCCGATTTTTATGGAGATGAAAAGGCCAGCTTGTCCGAGGTTGAGGACGCCCTCCGAGGGGCGACCATGGCCAATCTCGTTGGATGCAAAGTGGTAAAGCATGCCATTCTTTTGGGCTGGGTAGATGAAGATAACGTCCTCTCCATCGATGGAGTCCTCTATGCCCAAATGGTGAGAATGTGATGCAGACCCTATGTCCCAAATGCGGCCAGCCTGCAGAAGACGGGCTCTGTCCGCAGTGTCGCATGAATTCTATAAGGCTTATCCAGTTCCCGGATGTGGTTGAGGTCGTGATCTGCTCTGTATGTGGCTCCCAGCAGATAAAGGGAAAGTGGCAGTTCCCAGACAGCCGCTCCATAGAGGATCTGGCTTCCGGTGCGGCAGTCGATTCTCTCTGGCTTCACCATGAGTTCATTCATCCGAATGTCGAGGTCGACCTCCGAAAGGTGGGAGCCACTCGTTATATTGCCGGGATGAGAGTCAAGGGAAGCTTCATGGAGCAGATGGTGGAGGAGACCGGCGAGGTCCCAGTGAGGATCAAGCTGGTGGCCTGCGAGCGCTGCAGCCGCATGGCAGGGAAGTACTTCCAGTCCACAGTCCAGCTGCGGGGAAATGGCAGCCGGCCCATTTCATCCCGAGAGATGGAGGAGTGCCGGAGGATGGCTCAGGATATGACAGACGCAGGCTACCGGGGAGGCGATCAGCTATCCTTCATCCAGGAGATGAAAGAGGTCAAGGGCGGACTGGACATAATTTTGGGATCGACCCAATTGGGCAGGCGCATGGCAAGGGCAGTGCAGGAGCGGTTCGGCGGCAAGCTGCTGGAAACATGCAAGCTGGTGGGGAAGAAGGAGAATCGCGATGTTTACCGCTCCACATTGCTGGTCAGGTTTCCCCGACTTAGAAGAGGAGACATCGTATCCTACCGCGGCTCACTCTGCACGGTCACGGGATTTGATGGCAAGAACACTCTGTCGACCTCCCTGAACGAAGGTCACCGGTCCTGCATGTCCGAGGAGGTCTCTGGCGAGGTACATGTGCTGGGGAACAGGGCTGATGCCATGAAGGCAGTTGTCATCTCCAAAGATGATGATGTTCTGGAGATCATGGACCCGGAGACATTCCGCTCTGCCCTCGCGTCTCGTCCCCGAGGCCTGGAGGTGGAGCCTGGAGAAGAGGTGGAGGTAGTACGAACAGCGGACGGATTTATAGTATTGTAGGAGCTTTTATATATCTTGAGTCGATCTGCCCCTCTCCTCTTCACTTCATCTCTACCACAAAGTTCTTAAACTAGATTCGTGCAATTTTACTTGGTAGAAGTACACATTTGAGCTTCAAATCTCATAATAATTAAGCCTCCAGTAAACTTGAGGCGATGAAATGCCAGCAAAGCGAGGAAGAAAATGCTCATGTGTGGGCATTTCTATCAGATGTTCCATGATGATGACAATTGGACGCTGAAGTAGTTGGATAAATTCACATTCACCATCATTCAATGCTCATTGCCTGCCTGAGATTAGGCATGGCCGGAACGGCGACATCTGGTCGCGAAAAATGGCCCCCTTTGGTTATTGGTAGCTTTGGCTGTAAGATGTTGGTGTGACTTTTATTCAACTATTAAAAATTAAAAGGGGTCATATAATCATGCAGAATGTTGATACCACTAAATATGTCATTTATGCGGATATAACTGCAGAGGGGATAGTGGAGCGGCCAGATGTGGTCGGCGCCATCTTTGGTCAGACGGAAGGTCTCCTCGGAAGCGACCTTGACCTGCGAGACCTTCAAAAGACAGGAAGGTTGGGCAGAATCGATGTGCAAATCACATCCAGCGGGGGAAAGTCGAGCGGCACCATTTCAATTCCCTCCAGCTTCGATAAGGTCGAGACTGCCATACTTGCTGCCGCTCTGGAGACCATTGACCGGGTTGGGCCTTGCATTGCCCGAATCGCCATCAATCGCATCGAGGACGTTCGCGCCTCCAAGAGGAGATACGTAATAGAGAGGGCCAAGCGGATCCTGGTGGAGATGTTCGATGAGAACATCCTGGAGACAGAGGAGATCACAGAGGAGATAAAGCAGTCCGTCCGGGTGGAGGAGATAATCCATCTGGGCAAGGACAACCTCCCCGCCGGACCCAATGTCCTCGACTCGGACGCAATTTTAGTGGTTGAGGGCAGGGCGGATGTGCTCAATCTGCTCAAGTACGGCATCAAGAACGCCGTAGCTGTGGGCGGAACCAATGTTCCTCCCACCATTGCCGACCTCTGCGCTAAGAAGGTGGTGACCGCCTTCACCGATGGCGACCGGGGCGGCGAGCTGATAGTAAAAGAGCTTCTCCAGGTAGCAGATATCGATTATGTGGCCAGGGCACCGGATGGGAAGAGCGTCGAGGATATGACCCAGAAGGAGATCGTCCGCGCTCTGCGACAGAAGATCCCGGTGGAGCAGGTGCTCGATCAGTACAAGATCAAGAACCAGCCCCGGAAGAGAAGGGAGATCACCACCAAGAGGAAGAGCCTGATACGGGAGAGGCCGCTTTGCGTGAGAAATGCCGCGGAGAGGGCAGAGGCCATACCCCCCCGCAGAATCGTCCCCAGGGAAGTAGTGCCCAAATCGGCTCCCGTGGTGGAGGAGATAGTGGTCGCCGCCCCGCAGGAGCCTGCTCCCAAGCCCGAGCCAGAACGGGAATGGTTCCGGCAGCATATGGATGAGCTGGACGGGACCCTTTGCGCGAGGCTCATGGACAAGAACCATAACGTCCTCCGGGAGGTGGCAGTGAGGGACCTGGCCAGAGAGCTGAAGGACTCCAATGGAGATGTCAACGGTGTGATATTCGATGGCGTAGTAACCCAACGCGTCCTGGATATCGCTGCCGATAAGGGCCTGGAGTATCTGATCGGCGCCAAGATGGGCAATATAGTGAAAAGCCCCTCATGCGTAAGAGTGGTCACTAAAGAGGCATAGCATTTCGCCTCTTTTTATTTTTCAAGAACTTTTTTTCTCAGTAACGAGGCGGTTTTCATGGAATTCAAGCAGTGCATTGTTATCAGAGAGGATCTGAAGCTATCGGCGGGAAAGCTGGCGGTGCAGGTGGCTCATGCAGCAGTGATGGCGGTGGAGAGGGCGGAGAAGATGGACCGGTCAGTTGTCTCCGAATGGAAGGCAGAGGGCCAGAAGAAAGTGGTCTTGCGGGTTTCGGGCGTCTCTGACCTCTTCCGCCTGCGTGAGGATGCAGAGAGGTCGGGAATACCCTCGGCCATTGTAGCCGACGCTGGCCTGACTGAGATCCCTCCCGGCACCATAACCGCCCTGGGCCTGGGCCCAGCCCACGGGAAATTGATGGATAAGGTTACTGGCAAGCTCAGGCTGGTCTGAGGGACGATGAAGCCGGCAAATAAGCAGGACAGATTTCTGGGCATGGACTACTACATCACCGACAGTTCTGGCTGTGGAGGTATAATCAGAAGAAATCCCGAGGACTTTTTGGTGGAGGAGGTCTTCGAGGAGCTCCGCTATGAAGGGGGAAGGTACCTGGTCATGGAGGTGGAGAAGACTGACTGGGATACCCATCACCTCATCCGGGAGATGTCCAGGCATTTGCGCATCAGCCAGAAGAGGTTCGGCTGGGCAGGGACAAAGGACAAGAGGGCAGTAACCAGGCAGAGGATAAGCATCATGAATCTGGATGAATCGGAGCTCGAGAGGATCCGCCTCCCCGACATCAAGATAAATGTGCTGGGCAGGACGAACAGGGCAGTAGGTTTGGGCGACCTTTTGGGCAACCGCTTCTCCATCACCATTCGAGAGCTCTCCTGCCCCGATCCGGCCCGTAGCCTCGCCTCCGTCAGCGAGGAGATCAAGAGGCACAAGGGGGTTGCTAACTACTTCGGGGTGCAGAGGTTTGGGGACATAAGGCCGATAACCCATCTGGTGGGCGAAGCCCTGGCCAGGGGAAAGGCCGAAGAGGCTGCCCGCATATTTCTCGCCCTGCCCTATGCTGGAGAGCAGGAGAGGACGAGAGAGGCGAGAGGGAGGCTATGGGAGAGCGGGGATATTCAGGCCGCCCGCAATGATTTTCCCAGCTATTTGCACCATGAGCTGGCCATGCTCAACTATCTGGCCGAGCATCCTGGTGACTATGCCCATTCCTTTGATGTTCTTTCCGTCAATTTGAAGCGGCTCTTTGTGCATGCCTATCAGTCATACCTCTTCAACCGCATACTCAGCCTCCGCCTGGCAAAGTCGATGCCCCTGGATGAGGCTCTTGTTGGAGATGTGGTCTGCTTCTCCAAAGGGGGCATGCCTGATATGGACAAAACCCAGGAGGTGACTGAGGATAACCTGGAGGCGGTAGCTCGCCTGGTGAATAGAGGCCGGGCATTTGTCACCCTGCCCCTGATCGGATTTGAGAGCCGTCTGGCAGAGGGCAGACAGGGAGAGATCGAAAGACAGGTCCTGCAGGAAGAGGACATTTTGCCGGAGGGCTTCAAGGTTATGGAGAACCCGGATCTGGGCTCGCGGGGCACCAGAAGAACGGCTCTCTGCCCGGTCGATCCAAAGATCAGGGTGGGGGGGGATCTCGCTCAATTGGAATTCATACTGCCCAAAGGTAGCTATGCCACGGTGGTGCTGAGAGAGTATATGAAGGGACTGGCCGGCAGCAAAGGCGAGGATGAGGCAGAGGATTTATGATAAGAGATGACAAATCAATTGCCCTGAGGTTCGAGGCGTGCAACTAGAATTAGAAGATCCTTATGTGGTGGTCTACAAGCAGATCCATGCCGTGGTCGATGATGATGCTAAAAGGGTGGAGCTTTTGGAGAGGTCCTCCTGCTATGGCGGATCGGCCTGGGCCAGATATCATTACTCCCGCGGTCCCCTGGTCATAAGCTCATGCAACCAGGGTGAATGGTTCCGCTATATGCTCAACCCCGGAAGCGTCGACCTGGACCTTGTCTCATCTAAGCGGTCCGCAGGTATCGAATCGGTCCGGGTGTCCAAGTCCGAAGTGGAGGTCACTTACGCCGGTTTGGGCGGCGGCGGCGTGGGAGCCACCCTATCCCGTGCCCGGGCGGAAGATGTGCTGAGATATGATGCTACTGAATGCGGCGGGGGTAGGGTCGCCCGGGGGACAATAGTCCTGCCCAGAAGGGAGAGGA
>DAIO01000180.1:0-12426 GCA_002498745.1 Methanosaeta sp. UBA533
CACAATGTCGGAGATGCCCAAGAGATTTTCCACATAACGCAGTAGGTTTGAAACCCCTTCTACCACGGCGTTGTCGGACTTCTTAGCGGATTGCTCCAGATCTCTGGCCATCTTTCCGGATACCTGAGTGATGGTCGATTTCTCTTCTGGCAGGTTGAAGGGCAGGCTGCTGTTTCCATAGCTGACGCGAGCCGGGACCATCCTGACGTTATAGTCTGGGTAATCGTCCGATGGCTTGACACTCCCTTCAGCAGATGCGCCCTCTATCAGGGCCAGGTTCAGATTATACTCTCCCCGCACCGAACTCCTATCCATGGTGAAGCCCTCGGCGGTTATGGTGTCTTCTCCACCCCTGCTGATCGACTTTTTTGCAGTGATCGTCTTCTGGTGCTTGGGGGAGAGGATGTCTATGCTGCCCAGCGGGCCTAAACTCTCGCTTATGACAAAGATGCTGTACAGCGGCACGCTACCCATATTGGCCACGGTGCAGGTGATGCTGCTCGTGCCTCCGGGGGCCACGGCCGAGGGCGAGGCGCTTGCAAAGACCCGGATCGCCGTTGTGACCGTCATCGCCTCAACTGCCATCCGGTCGGACCAGACCTCGCCCTGGGAGTCTTCTCCAGCCACAGCGAACTGCAGGGTGCTGTTCTCCTCGATGAGCGGCCTTGCTTGGACCACTCTGAACTCTCCCGGCTCAAGATCGCCCAGTGAGCTGAGCCTTGCGCCATCCAGGGTGAGGACCACCTCCCTCAATCGGTCCTCGCCGGAGTTGGTGACCAGACAGCTGATCTCTGCTTCGTCACCTGGTGCAGCCTCGATCTTTTCAGGCATGACCTTCAGGCTAATTCCAGGCTTGATGGCCCTTAAAAGCACACTTCCATTGGCGGTGGTCTCAAAGCCGCGGCCGTCCATTCCCCTGGCGGTGACATTGATCCAGGTGCTGTCATTCTTGCTGTAGATGGCGGCCATTCGTACCGATCTTCCCGGGAGCATCTGGGGCAGAATGCAGTCCGTTCCGTTCCCTTGCAGCGTGACATTGAACAGAGTCTCCTGGCCAGTGTTCTCAAGTATCCAGGTCACCTCTGCCGGCTCTCCGGGATATGTGGCCACTTGCGTGCTCTCGCTCTGAATCTCAAGCGAGGAGTTCATCACTGCAATCGTCTGGCTCTGGCTGGAATAGACCTCTCCTCCGACCTCGTCCCGGGCGGATACCATGACCTCATAAGGCAGGCTGTGGAGAATCGTCCTATTCTGTTGCACTGTATTGGCCTCTCCTGCCGCGAGTGCAGGAATCCTGGCCACCTCTCCGAATCCATCATCGACCTTCAGGTCGGTCAGATTCTCCTCGCCGCTATTCTCGATCCGGATCAGGATGGAGGCGTTCTCCCCCCGGTGAACAAGCTCCGGAGCCTCCAGCATGAGGTCGATCTGAGGGGAGATCATGCGGATATCGATGCTTGTGTTGTTGGTATGGATATTGCCCTTGCCATCTTTGGCGCTGGCCTCGGCCAGGAGGCGGGTGTTATTCTCGATCAGCAGAATGCCATCCAGCTCCAGCTCTTTGTGCGGAGTGAGAAATCCAGTGGATGCGAGCTTGCCCGCACAGGTGATGCGAACATCGGAGAGCTCATCCTGGCCAATGTTTGTGGCCAGGCATCGGTAGCTTATCGCCTCTCCTGCCAGGCAGGCCGATCTATTTACTGATATGTTCAGAGCTAAAGAAGAGGAGCTGGAGTTCTGGGGGGTGGCTGGAATGACCGGCACTTCTGCTATTGGTACTTCCGCCTCTGCCGGAATGGCGCCACCGGCGGGAATGGACATGGAAAATAAAAGTGGATCGAATATCGTCTCTAGGCCGACATCCTCAGATGAATTTTTTTCTTGCTTTGTGGAGTTGTATTTGACCCGGCCCTGAATCTCCAGGCCGGTTGGGTCCAGAGCGAAGACCGATAGCTTTTCCGCTCTGCCGCTTATGGACAGGACCTTCTTCTCCCCTGGATCGAGTTCTGAGAGGGTGCCCAGGGATCTATCCCGATCCGTCACCTTGATCCTATGAAGCTTTGTGATGCCGTTGTTCTCCAGATAGACCTGGGAGAGATTCGAGCTGGAGTTGACCACTGCCAGCAGGGAGACGTCTGATGAGGCAATCCTTAACACCGGCTCAGAAGAACTGCTTTGTGGATCTTCTTTTTCGGCTCCAGCCGGGGAGCTGGCAGAGGGATTCTCAATAATGGAGGATTTAGCATCTTCTCCTATGGGAAATAGATAGAATAAGGTCGGAACTAGAATAACCAGAAATATGGCGATGCCCATCATCATAGGGCTTGCCTTTGGACTACGCTTCCCCCTTGGTAGTCTGAGCTTGGAGCTCCTCCTCATTCAACTACTCCCTTACTGTATCTAATCTATCCCTTCAATAGATTGTGACTTTGGTTCCCTGCTAATTTATTATGATTATTTCCCTTTTGAGCATTTTTTATATTTCAATCTATAAATGGGTTTCGGATGTTTGGGCAAAAAAGGGGAATGCATGCATACTTTTAGATTTATAGCAATGGCGATATATCACTATCGGCCGAACTTATCCTTATTTTATAACTATTTTTTCATTTTATTTAGTTTATAATTTTTATTATTCTCGCGATGGCTCAAACGTCATTGATGCCGCCCGAGAATGAGCAAGAGATACCGCAGCCATCGTGCTCTCCAGATCCTCTCCATAGTGAAGGTGGCTGATGCAGCTGCAATCGCTAGAGCCAAATCCCCTGATGGGCACAAGATGCTCTCCCACCATTTCCGCTATACTGCATTCCAGATCTCGCGATGTCCTGGTTATGAATACCTCGACCAGGCCCGCCTGAGCGAGGAGATAGTCTATATGCCATCTCCTGGTCATCCTTTTGCCCTGCAATATCTGTATATGGCGATCCACCCTCTTGCAGCCCCCAGGTCCCCGGGCAGAGCCGGTGTAGGCATAGTATCCAGGGGCAAAATCGATCTCACCCAGGGACCCTATACAGATCTTCTCCGCCTTTTCTAAGGAGAGGATGATGGTGTAGATTCCCAACTCATTACAGCCATATCTCATATGAATCCATTCCCTATTGTCGCTATTTGATACTAATGCTCTTTTGGAGGGATGATACGAGATTTATATCAAAGCAAGACTTTTCTAGGATGAAGAGTAAAGGATAGCCCGGTGAATTGTGTGAGAACAGTATTAGCATTTGCATTGTTGCTGATGCTCTCCTCTCTGGCCACATCTGCGCCGGAGAGCAGTCAGCTTGGACCGTATGCCGTCACTTTCGATATGAACACTGAAATGCAGTATGAAGTGATACCGCTGGAAGTCGGAGAGTCTGATGCAGCTACATATTACGGCCTGCAGGTAGTAACAGACAACTCCACCGGGGCAAGGGTGGTCATAACCGAGAACAAGGAGCTTATAGATTCAACCATCGCTCCCCAAAAGACCATAACTGTCCTGAATGCCGCCGTTAACGGCTTCAATGTTACCAGTTTAGAAGACACGGTCATAGATGGAATGGAAGGATATGTAGCCAGCGGAGTTCCCTTCCCGCAGATCACAAGCATTCCAGCCGATACCCAGATCTTTGAGGCCGTGTACTGGCTGGACAGCGAGGAGTGCGAGTGCGGACCGGTCTCTGTAGGCACAACAAGTGTAGCCATATCCTCAACCTACCCAGAGGATGTGACCATGAACCTGATCAACAGCCTGAAGATAGTCAAGGGCGAGGCGGCAGCAGCAGTAGCGGGCGAGCAGGTTCTGCCTCCGGAATGAGCGATACGGATAGATAAATAATATCAAGATTCGACAAATAAGAGAGTTACAGCACTGGCATAGGCTTTGGCCATTGGCCATAGCCGACACCTGATGCGATATCGGCAAAGGTAAGCCTACACGGGCCTCCCCTTTGCCTCTAAACGGATATTTCTCCTTTTTCTGAGATCATTCGGGAAACTATTTATCCATCATGTCCTATTGTAAGCGGCGGCCTTATATGGTTGCGGGGTTCGCCAAGCTGGCCAAAGGCGCAGGACTTAAGATCCTGTCTCGCAGGAGTTCGCGGGTTCGAATCCCGTACCCCGCATTAAACCTTTTCTGATGTCTTTAAGTTGGTTTTGTATCGCGAATATAGTTGAAATAGGTATTATGAGGCCACGTATGAATCTCATCATATTGATTTTTTAACCCTTTATGGACTGGAGCATGCATTTTTATAATATTACCAGAATCGAAAGATAATGCCTGTGGTTGAACAATAACTTGAAATATCGAAGATTCAATTGATATCAAAATGTGCGCTCTGGCAGAGAATGCTGAATATGAGAGTTACAAGATAATCAATGAGAAAGCAATGCGGGTATGCGCCTTCAGCTGTGATCCGGAACCGCATGGCAGATGCTCTACAGAGTGGGACGTGCACTTCCCATTTTAAGGCGAAAAGTTCTGCTAGGGCGTAACGAGTTCTGGCAGAGTAAGAGACAGCAAAGACAACGACCCAGGCTCGGCTGCAAGAAAAGAGATAACCCGATATGAACCCAGATGATGAAGAACTAAACGATATAGATAAAAAAGATGCCAGTTCAGTAAAACTTCCATCCGCGTCGCAGCCGCGAGTTCCTGAGGCTGGAAAAAATAGAGCCTTCTACATTGTGGGAATGGGCGGCTCAGCTGGTTCTCTGGAGTCTTTTGAGGAGTTCTTCAAGAATATCCCGGCAGACACAGGACTGGCCTTTGTAGTTGTTTCCCACCTCGATCCAATTCATAAAGGCATCATGCCCGAGCTGCTCCAACGCTTGACGGCCATGAAGGTATCTCAAGCGGAGGACGGGGATTACGTCCAGCCCAACTCCGTCTATGTGATCCCACCTGGTAAGGATCTGTCTATACTGCACGGAACACTTCAACTGCTCGAGCCTTCCCAGGCCAGGGGGTTTAGGATGCCAATCGACTTCTTTTTCAGACACCTGGCCGATGACCAGGGCGAGAGGGCAATTGGCATCATCTTCTCAGGAATGGGAACTGACGGCACCCTTGGCCTGAAAGCCATAAAAGAGAAACAAGGAATGGTTATGGTAGAGGACCCGGCATCATCTAAGTACGATGCCATGCCCAAGAGTGCCATCAACGCCGGTCTGGTCGATTATGTGGCTGGGGCAAGCAAGCTGCCCGAGAAGCTGCTGGGGTATGTCAACCACCTCTACAAAGTGACCGGAGTAATGCCCGCTCCCCCGTCTCGCGGGGAAGGGCAGACTTTCGACCCATTCCAGAAGATATTCTCGCTGGTCAGGTTCAAGACAGGAGCCGACTTCAGCCTCTACAAGGAGAATGCCACTCGCCGCCGCATTGAAAGGCGTATGACCGTTCATCAAATCACCGATATAAACCAGTATGTCCAGTACATTCAGAATAATCCTGACGAGACCGACTTTCTCTTTAAAGAGTTTCTGATAGGCGTGACCAGCTTTTTCCGAGACCCTGAAGCATTTAAAGCCCTGAAAAAAGAGCACATCCCAGGGATGCTGAAGAATAAGAAGGACGGTGAGTCCCTGCGCGTCTGGGTGGTAGGATGCTCAACAGGAGAAGAAGCCTACTCTATAGCCATCTTATTTAGAGAGTGCCTGGACGATCCTAATGTGAAGAGCGATCTGAAGGTCCAGATTTATGCGACAGACCTGGACAAAGAGGCCATAGACCTGGCCCGCCAGGGAACTTATCCGACAAATATATCCCAGGACGTCTCAGAGGAGCGTCTGAAGAGGTTTTTCATTAAAAAAGACGACGGTCAATTTCAAATCAAATCAGAGGTCCGGGAGATGGTGGTCTTTGCAGTCCAAAACGTCCTCACCGACCCGCCTTTCACCAAGCTCGACCTCTTAAGCTGTCGCAACCTCCTCATTTACCTGACCACCGATACCCAGAAGAAGCTCCTGGCATTATTCTATTTCAGCCTGAACCATGCAGGAGTCCTTTTCCTGGGATCTTCTGAGTCCATGGGAAGCTTACCTGACCTTTTCAAACCAATTGACAAAAAATGGAAGATCTTCGAGCGTAAAGATACCTCTTTAGCGCGGGGTGATCTTGTCGAGTTCCCAGCGTCGCTCCTGCCCTGCCGAGTCAGAATGCACGACAATGTAGCTGCTCCAAAGGACAATATTGTCAACATCACAGAGGTCGCCCAGAAGCTCATCATCCAGACCGTAGCACCTCCAGTGGTACTCATCAACAGAGATGGAGACATCGTTTACACCACGAGGCGGACGGGGAAATACCTGGAACCGGCAGTAGGTAAAGCGAACCTGAACATTTACGCCATGGCTCGGGAAGGTCTGGGGCCAGAGCTTTCAATCGCCATCCGTAAAGCGACGGCCGATAAGACGAAGGTTGAAGCCAAGGGCATCAGGGTCAAGACGAACGGGTCTTGGCAGCTGGTCAACCTGACAGTAAACCCAATTTATCAGCCCAAATCCCTAGCCGGGCTACTGATGCTCCAGTTTGAGGACGCGGCGGAGGCCTTTTCGGCTCGACCATCCAAGAAAGAATCAAGATCCGCATCAAGATCGGCATCAAGGCTCGAGGCAATCAACAGAGATCTGGAGAAGGAGCTTCAGGCAACTAAAGAGCAGCTTCAGTCGGTCATTGAAGAGAGTCAGTCCTCGGAGGAAGAGCTTAGATCCGCAAGCGAAGAGATGCAATCGATCAACGAGGAGCTTCAGAGCACTAACGAAGAGATGGTCACATCCAAAGAAGAGCTTCAATCCCTGAACGAGGAGCTGACCACCCTCAATGCCGAGCTTCAGGCCAAGAACGATGAGCTGACTGAGGTAAACAGCGATATGATGAACCTTCTGAACAGCACCCAGGTTCCGACCGTATTCTTGGATAGCAACCTGAAGATCAGGCGGTTTACACCTTATGCGACAAAAATATTCAACCTGATGCCAATCGACGTAGGTCGGCCCATAACCGATATCTCCTCCAAGCTTCAATACACGGGTATGGCACAGGATGTCGCTGAAGTTCTTCAGACCCTGGTCACCAGGGAGGCTCAGGTTCAGGCCAACGATGGGTCCTGGTATCAGATGAAGATCCTTCCTTATCGAACGGTCGATAACATCATCGACGGAGTTGTGATCGCCTTCTCTGACGTCACAGCTCTCAAGGAATTAGAGGAGATGCTGAGGGAGCATGAGGAAGAGACGCTCATCGGGCAGGTGATCGATAAGTGGCCTGGAGCCATATTCGTATATGATCTGGCCGAACGCCGCAATGTGTTCGTGAGCCTGACAGCGTCCTCGATGCTGGGGTATCCCAGGGATAAGCTGGAGAGTGCTAACGAGGAGTTCTGGAAGGCCCTCTACCACCCAGACGATGCTTCAAGGCTGGGAGACAGGGACCGCTGGCTGGCCTCTGCTGAGGAAGGCGATATCTTGCAGAGGGAGTACAGGATAAAGCGTTCCGACGGCCAGTGGCGATGGTTTGTTGACAGGATGGCCGTGCTTGGCTGGACTTCCGACCACAAGCCCGCACGGATTCTGGAGGTCCTGGAGGATATAACTGAGCAGAGGCATGCAGAGCAGTTGGAGGAGAGCCTGTATGGCATGACCATGCGTGCCGAGTACGCAGAGGAGATCATCCGTACGGTTCATGAGCCTTTAGTGGTTCTGGATGACGATCTCAGGGTCGTCTTTGCCAATCCGTCTTTCTACAGGATGTTCCTGGCCACGCCCAAGGAAACTGAGGGACAGATGATCCACGACCTGGGAACCGGGCAGTGGGATATTCCTGCTTTAAGGCAGCTTCTGGGGGAGGTTTTGCCCAAGAGCGCCAAGGTCGATGACTTCCTGGTGGAGCACGATTTTCCCAAGATCGGTCACAAGGAGATGCTGCTCAACGCACAGAGGATAGGTGCAGAGGACTCACCAAAGCATCTAATCCTGCTGGCCATTGAAGACATAACTGATCGCAAAGCAAAGGTCAGTACTGACTAAACGATATGATAACGAGGCTCATGACGAAAGAGAAGAAGACCATGGCAAAAGAGGAAGACGAATTGGAGACTGAAAAAGACTTGCGCCGTCAGGCAGAGGATCTTTTGAGGGACGGCAAAGATAACTTAATCGGTTCCAATGCAAATTATTGCAGGGATAGACTATCTCTGGTTCATGAGCTTCAGGTTCACCAGATAGAGTTGGAGATGCAGAATGAGAGTCTAAGGCACGCTCAGCTGGAGGCGGAGGATGCTCTGACAAAATACTCCGACCTTTACAACTTTGCGCCAATAGGGCTATTCACTCTCGATATGCAAGGAGTGATCGTGGAAGTAAACCTGGCCGGAGCCGAACTCCTGGGCCAGGGGGAACGCAACCTGCTGCGCAGGAATTTTCGGCTTTTTGTTGCCCCCGAGGACCGGCCTTCCTTCAACGGTTTTCTCAAAAGAACGCTTGAAACCTCTTTTAAGCAAACCAGTGACTTTATGCTGGTCAGAATTGATGAGTCTGCACTCTATGCCCACATCGTGGGCACAGCCGCTCACGGACTACCGTCAGGCAGCAAACAGATCCGGACTGCAATCACCGACATAACCGAACGCAAGTGGATGGAGGAGGAGCTGCGGAGGTCCAAGGACGAGCTGGAGCAGAAGGTCCATGAGAGGACTGCAGAGCTTGCAAAAACTAATGAAAACCTTCTGATAGCCAAGGATGCGGCCGAAGCTTTCGCACGCGCTAAATCCGAGTTTCTGGCCAACATGAGCCACGAGATCAGGACGCCCATGAACGCAATCATTGGCCTGACAGGACTCATGCTGGAAGATTCCCTTGACCCTGTGCAAAGGGAAAACTTAAAACTTGTCAGGACCAGCGGCGATGCACTTCTAACAATCATCAACGATATCCTGGACTTCTCCAAGATGGAGAGCGATAGGATAGTCCTGGAGGAACAGACCTTCAACCTGCGCCAGTGCGTTGAGGAGGCACTGGATCTTGTGGCATATCAGGCATCAGAGAAATACTTGAACTTAGCTTATGTGATGGATAAAAATGTCCCGGATACAATTATCGGCGATCCAACAAGGCTGAGGCAGATCTTGGCCAATCTGCTCTCCAACGCTGTCAAGTTCACTGACGCAGGGGATGTTGTGCTCTCGGTTTCAAATCAGGAGCCTATTGAAACCAGAATCAATGAACTTCACTTCGCTGTTCAAGACACCGGAATAGGCATTTCCAGGGACAGGATGAACCTGCTGTTCCAACCATTCAGCCAAATAGAACCATCAACCACTCGGCTGTACGGTGGCACGGGTCTGGGGCTGGCCATATCCATGAAGATTGTTGAAATGATGGGTGGAAGGATTTGGGCCGAGTCCGAGGAAGGGGTCGGATCGACGTTCCACTTCACCATCAGGGCACCTTCAGTCCAATCAGAGCCTCAGCCGGAAGCCGTTTCTTTGCAGTTGATCGGCAAGCGAGTGCTAATAGTCGAGGATAACAAGGCCAACCGTCGCATCCTGGGCACACAGGTTTATGATTGGGGCATGATACCCATGGCTGCATCATCCGGTCAGGAGGCTCTAAACTGGATTAAAAGAGGTGATAATTTTGATATCGCTATCCTGGATGAAGATTTGCAGGATATAAGCGGCCTTGAATTAGAAGAGGAGATACGCAAATATAACAAGACTCTACCGCTTGTGCTCCTGGTATCCAATGGGAAATGCATACCTCCCAAACATGTCAACCTGACCAAGCCAATCAAGCTCTCAAAGCTGTATCAAGTCTTGAATGACATACTGCAAAAAAAACCAACCAAGAGTCCGGCACAGCAAGCTTCAGCCAGTCAGCCGATCCAGAGTCATAATTTGAGGATATTGCTGGCCGAGGATAACGTATTAAGCCAGAAGGTAGCTCAGCAGATGCTTCGAAAGCTGGGATACAAGGCTGATACCGTGGCAAATGGGATGGAGGCATTACAGGCACTCGAACGCCAACACTACGATGTTGTGCTCATGGATGTTGAGATGCCCGTGATGGACGGCCTTGAAGCCACTCGCATTATCCGGCAGAAGTGGCCTGATAATGGACCGAAGATCATAGCAGTTACCGCCTACGCTCTGGCGGGGGATAAAGAGAGGTTCATCGAAGCTGGCATGGATGATTATGTATCCAAGCCTGTTCAGAAAATTGTGCTGGCAAAGGTGCTTGCGAAGTACGGGTAGATGGCAATTTCCGCTCATTCTTCTTGATTATAAGTGCTTTATTCACTCAGCAAGCGTTTCCGCTATCGTTCTCATAGCATTCACAAATTTCAGTTCTCTAATATCATTTAGCATTTGTTTGAGTGAACTCAGGCCATCCGCCTCATGAATTATGAGAAGGTCATGCTCTCCGAATATATGATAGATATTCTTAATGCCATTTATCTCCTTGATCGTGCGATACGCATCCTTCTCTCGATCAGGCGTCACCTCAATCAATGATACTGCCAGGACCATTCTTTCACCTTCATCCTTCTAAAATGGTAAAGAGGCCTAGAATTCGAAGGCCTCTTTCATTATCTCAAAGATCCGGGTATTGTCTATCACGCCCTTGCTGACCTTTTCCGCCCCAGGGCCCGAGGCCATGATGGGAACATCCACTGCTGTATGGGTGGCCTCCTCCATCTCCGTTATGAAATCGTATCTGGGTCCCTGGGTCTTTGTAGTCCCAGAAGCAAACAGGGGATTGATGCCTCCTGCCTCATACACATCCAGATTCTCCGGCTGCAAGACCAGCCCACCGCATTCGTGGTCTGCGGTTACAATCACCAGTGTATCATTGTTCAATGAGGCAAAATCCGTTGCGACCTTCACTGCCTCATCAAAGGCCAGGGTATCGGCGACGTTCTTGCTGATGTTCCTCTCGTGTCCTGCATGATCGATCCTTCCTCCTTCAACCATGAGGAAGAAGCCCTTGGGATTGCGGGAGAGAATGGAGATTGCCTTGCTGGTCATTTCGGCGAGGCTTGGATCCCTCTCCTCTCCCGAAAGCCTCTCCAGATCATACTGCATGTGAGAGCTATCGAACAGTCCCAAAAGCCTCTCTGTGGTGTTGAAATCTACCTTCTGGAAGCTTGATCCATTATAGACCAGAGCATAACCCTGTGACTCGAATTCATTGAGAAGGTCTCTCTCGTCGCCTCTCTTTCCATAATTGCCCAGGGGATCAGTGTCATTCTCTCCTGTGAAGTACTGCAGACCTCCTCCCAAAATCACCTCAACACCGCTGGCGAAGAGCTGATCTGCTATCTCGCTCTCGTTATCCCTGTTATCCACATGAGCGTAGAAGGCGGCTGGTGTGGCATGAGTTATCCTGGTGGTGGTGATAAGCCCGGTGGAGAGGCCACTTTCCTCCGCCATCTCCAGAATGGTGGTCAGGTTCTCTCCATCTCTCTTTCCCTGGATGGCGCTGGAATTTTGGCTGATAACACCATTGTTCGTCTTTTCTCCGGTTGCCATAGCCGAAGATGCAGGAGCAGAATCGGTTACCAGTGAGTTCGCGCTGGATGTCTTGACCATCCCTGTCTGCTCCATTCCGTCCATGAAAAGCTCGACTGAGCCATACTGGGTGACATTTCCTCCTGCCTTATCGATCCTGGCCAGCGTCAATTGGGGAAACCCCATCCCGTCGCCGATTAAAAGGATTACATTCTTTGCCGATGTCTCATGCGATGCATTATCTGCCATACCCAATTGAATTGAGCTGCAGATTATGGCAATAGCCAAGAAGAGCCTTGCCGGAGATGATCTGGTATTCATTTCTTTACCTCCTTTGAGGATCACCATCTGAATATATAATTTTAATCAAAATAGAATATGCATATTGCATGATACGGTTTATCTAGTTATTCAAAAAATAGCGGTATATAGATTACTTTTCCCACTGAAATCCTTTTTATGACATCAATGTGCATTTTTGAGATGCCGGAGGTTACTGGAAATGGATAGCTTATCTCGCAAAGGCGGCTTTGCGGCCATAGCCATTGAGAGCAGCTTTCCCCGCGGGCGGCTGGTGGACCAGTATATCGCCGGCCTGGGCCCGGATTCATTCGATGATATCCTGGAGTTGGGCTTCAGCCAGCGGCCACCACAGTGTTCTTGAGAACGCCTATCCCCTCGATCTCCACCTCCACCAGATCGCCCAGATGCAGCTGTCCCACACCAGGCGGCGTTCCCGTGGCGATCACATCTCCCGGCTGCAGAGTCATGATGCCGCTTATGAACTCGATGAGCCTGGGAACGCCGAATATCAGGTCCGAGGTATTGGACTTTTGCACGGTCTCGCCGTTCACCCGAGTCTCGATATCAACGCCTGAGGTATCGATCGATGCAATCCAGGGACCGAAGGGAGCAAAGGTATCAAAGC
>DAIO01000091.1:0-12128 GCA_002498745.1 Methanosaeta sp. UBA533
TGCCAGCTAACTGAGATAAATCTGGGATACTCCATTCACAAGAACCTGAGCGTGGTGGAGCTCTTGACCAGCAGCCTCTTCTGGACGGTGCTCTTGGTCTTTCCCTCTGATGTATTTGGCTCTCTCCTCGCCCTCCTTTGCGGCTCCCTGGCAGGATTCAAGATCAATAGCCCGGCGGACTATCTGCTCACAGCAATTGCACTCTCTCTTTACACCTGTCCCGCATTTCTCCTGGCCATGCTCTTCTTAAGCCTGTTCGCTTTTCACCTGGGGCTTTTCCCCCTGGGGAATCTGACATCCGGCGGCAAAGAGGGCATTTATTATCTCTTGGATGTGGTCTGGCACTTGTCTCTGCCCGTGGCTGCCCTCTCTTTGCTTGGTGGTGCCTCCAAGTTCCTGGTTGTAAGGAATTCGGTAATGCAGATATCCGATCAACAGTTCGTGGTGGCGGCGAGGGCCAAGGGACTCACTGAAGGACGCATCCTCAATAAGCACATCATCAGGAATGTCCTGCCCCCATTCATCAGCATGGTGGCATTGAGCTTCGGATTCATGGTCTCTGGCGCTCTTATAATTGAGATCGTCTTCTCTTTGAACGGCATGGGAACTCTCATCTACGATGCTGTGCTGGCCAGGGACTATCCGGTCATGCAGGGATGCTTTTTTATCCTGACGATATTCGTCCTTTTCGCCAATTTCGCTGCGGACATGCTCTACGCCCTCGCCGATCCGAGAATTGGGGGGACGAGCTGAATTGCATCCCTCCATAGCAGGCTTGGTCTCACATGCCCCTCTTCGGGTGGGGGGCCTCTCGATTCTCATTCTGTTCCTATCTATAGCCCTCTTTGCGCCTTTGATTGCACCATATGATCCTCGGGAGACGGGAGCGCCCTATCAGCCCCCGAACGCAGAGCATCGGCTGGGCACCAATGACATCGGCCAGGACATCTTATCCGAGTTGATCTATGCCACTCGCGTCTCCCTTGCCATTGGATTTCTGGCGGGATCGATCTCCATTATCATCGGCGCCACTCTGGGAATGCTGGCAGGATACTACCGGGGCCGGATAGAGGAGCTGGTGATGGCCATCAGCGATGTGGTCCTGCTCGTTCCTGGGCTGCCTCTCATGATCATCCTGGCCGCATATCTCAGCCCCAGCATGTGGAACATCATCTTCGTAGTTGGCCTGCTCTGGTGGTGCTCAACTACAAGAGTGGTCCACTCTCGTGTTCTGCAGCTGAGGGAGATGCCCTTCATAGAGGCTGCCAGGAGTTTGGGCGCAGGCGATGGCTACATAATATTGCATCACATACTGATCAACTGCAAGGAGATTATCCAGGCCAAGTTCGCCCTGGCGGTGGCATCTGCCATGCTCACAGAGGCATCCTTGAGCTTTCTGGGCCTGGGCGATCCCCTGAACATCAGCTGGGGGGAGATGATCCACTTCGCCTTTTCTCGGGGCGGATTTGCCAATGATATGTGGTGGTGGTATCTGCCGCCAGGGCTCATGATCTGCGCTAGCGTGCTGGGATTTGTGATGATATCGATGGAGCCGGAGAGATCACAAAAGGCAATGGAGCCGTAGATCTGAGGAACAGGGCTGAACAACGAGAAAGAGGACAGGAATAGAGGACTGCAAGCTTTCGTCTCCATCCCGTTGAGTTGATCCTAAACTCCGCTCCGTGAAATAACTATTTATATATGTGTTTAGCTGGCCAGCCTTGCGGTTGGCATTTGAAATCCTCTTATGGTAGTAGCCTTGGAGATCAACATCCTGCGACGACATAATATTTTACGCCGCCATATTATTCAGCAGTACATCTCGCATTAAAATGCCAATTCACGAATTATTCACATATATAGTAATACTATAACCGTAATACTTATTAATAATAAGTACAATCAAATCTCAGATTTAAGAAAGAGAGGTAGACCAATGCAAGAGTGCAAAATTGAATTGATGATGCAAGGCCACGAGATATGGCTGGAAAACTCCAAGAAGGATGATGCCAATGTAGAACTGGCCCTTGTGTATGGCCATAATATGCGCCAAGACGGCATTGCCGATATAAAGAGGCTGAAGGCATTCAACTATAATCCCGATGGCAGCAAGTCTGACATGAATCTCATTCCTGGTGATAAGCACTACATTCTACGATTTGCAGCAGACAAGAGTGGATCACATGTGGTCATAGCAGATATGGAATCGTCAATACTCTGCAAGACTCCGGACGGAAACAAGAGGGGGCCTCGATCCCAATTTAAGGATGTCACCTATGCAGGGGCGTTTCATCAGATGGCTAAGTTAATTTGCCCTGCTGAGAGCGACAGTGAATATAAGGGCCAAGTCATGCATGGAATCCTAGAGATCGTCCCCGGGAGATCTTGGTTCTCTGTAGGAAGCGATGCCGAGATGCAGGTATTTTATGAGGGAAGCCCTCTGGCCTCTGCTGATATCAAAGCGGTGTCTAAAAAGGAGGGAAAGGAGATGGCTCTCGTTAAGACGGACAGCCTAGGAAGGGCTCGCGTTCCTATAAGCACGGACGGAGAATGGATGTTTTTAGTCCGGCATGCGGACCCATCCAAGAAGGTTAGCGATATGTTCGACGAGTCAGTCTTCGTCAGCACCTTGGTGATGCAGGCAAGATAAAACTGCCAATGCTTATGAGGTGGTGGACTATGCATGAATGCAGATTTAATCTAACAAACGCCATTTTGGCAATAGCAGCAATTATTGTCGGCTTGATCTTTATCGGTTGCTCCGTCACGTTGGCTGCCAGCGATCAGAACCTCATCATAGGCGAGGTATGGGCAATGGGCGGCATAGATCCGGCCCTATATAGCTATAATCTCAACAATTTCCTCGTTGCAGAGGGATTGACCTCGATCAGCCCTGAATTCGAGATCGTTCCTTGCATTGCTAAATCCTGGGAGACGATCGACGATGACACCTGGCGCTTCCATTTAGACGAGGACGTTTTATTCCACGACGGCTCAAAGGTGACTGCTGACGACGTTTCAGAAGCCCTCAAGAGAACCATAGAGATGAATCCAAGCGTCAAAGGCCAGCTGAACATCAAGGATATCACCAAGGTCGATGACAATACAGTCGACATAACGACTGAGACCCCTGACGCATCTCTCCCTGCCAGGTTGGCTTATGGGCGGGCGAGCATATATAGGAACAACGAGGAGAGCGATGGGTCGATATCAAAGCCCATCTGCACCGGTCCGTTCAAATTCGTCAGCTACGATAAGGCATCCGACACTCTGGAGCTTGCCAAAAATGAGAACTATCGGGATGGCGCTCCATTGCTGGATACAGTAACCGTTAAGTTCGGAATTGGAGACGCCAACGCCCGGGAAATGGCAATTGAAAGTGGAGAGATCGATTTTACCACCGAGCCGCCGCTCGGCTCTACAGCACGGCTTCAGGACAATCCGGACTTAAACGTCACAATAAACTTGCTCTGCCAGGGGTATAAGCTGAAGTTCGGGGATGTCTCGAAGGCCCCTTACGATGATGTAAGGGTCAGGAAGGCCATAGCTTATGCTATCGACAGGGAGAGCATTGCCGACGACATCCTGCTTGGCCGCGGAAAGGCATCCGACGGTAATGCACTCACTCCTGGCCTCGCCTGGAGAAATAACGAAATCGAAGGCTACTCCTACAATGTGGGGAAGGCAAAGGAGCTCCTTGCAGAGGCAGGCTGGGAGGACACTGACGGCGACGGCATCCTGGACAAAGACGGCAAGGCATTCAAGATCACCCTTTACACCTGGCCCCAGCGTCCGGCACTTCCCCTGATCGAGCAGGCGGTCCAGTCCCAGCTCAAAGAGATCGGCATCGAGGCAGAGGCGAGAGTAATGGAAAGTGATGCGATTAGCGAGCGTGCCGGCGAATGGGGAATGATATGGGTAGGCGGTGGAGACGCATGCATGATGATACCCGATCCAAGCTATTACATCGAGAATGAATTCCTCAGCACCGAAGTCGACTACCATTATGCAAATCCTGAGGTCGACGATCTGATCCTGGAGGCTAGAAGCACATTTGATTCGGAGAAGAGGAACGACCTGTACAAGCAGGTGCAGAAGATAGTCTACGACGAGGATTGCGCCCAGGTTCCAATTGCCATCCACTACCTCTGTGTCGTGACCAAGAACGATGTGAAGGGATATGTCCCGAACCCCGCGCATCATGATTACTGCATAAACACCGGGATATACCGGGAATAGCCCCTAACCAGTTGGCCGACAGAGTATCTCTGTCGGTCCAATTTTATTCATTGAGGCCGATTGGATGCTGGATAACATATTGAAGAGGTTGGGAATATTTTGCCTGGTATTGACAATATCGACATCGCTGGTCTTCTTCATGCTCCACTCGCTGCCGGGAGAGAATGCAGAAGTGATGGCCAAGTACATATTCTTAGGCAACGTCGAACTGAATCCCTCCAACGAAGAGGTGCAGCTGGTCAAAGAAAAGTTCGACCTTGACAGGTCTTTGCTGTCCCAGTATTCCTCCTGGGCAACCAACGCGCTTCATGGAGACCTGGGAAGATCCTATAAAACCAATGCTCCCGTCCTGGAAGAAATTCTAATAAGGCTGCCGGCAACTATTACCCTTGCTCTCATCGCCGTGCTCATGTCATTGTTGATAGGCATGCCCCTCGGTATTTTGGCCGCGGTCAAACAGAACTCGACTACCGATTATCTGTGCAGCGCCACCGCAGTTTTGGGAATATCCATGCCCAATTTCTGGCTTGCCCTTCTGCTCATAATGGTTTTCTCACTCGCTCTAAAGCTTACACCAACGATTGGGTATGGAGGGCCAAGTCACCTGATACTGCCGGTCGTCACACTCGGGACGGCCACAACTGCCGTAGTAATGAGGCTGACCAGGTCGAGCACTCTGGAGGTGATGAGGCAGGACTACATAAGGACTGCAAGGGGCAAAGGCCTGGACCAGAGAGATATTATGATAACTCATTCACTGAAGAATGCGCTGATCCCCATCATAACAATGGTCGGGCTTGAGTTCGGCCACCTGCTAGGCGGAGCAGTGATCATCGAGACCATTTTCGCCTGGCCGGGAATTGGCAGACTGCTGATCGACTCCATCTCAGCGAGAGATATCCCGGTTATACAGGGGACGGTCCTGTTTATCACTCTCATGTATATGCTTCTAAACTTCACGATTGATATTTTATATCCGATATTTGATCCGAGAATTGGGGGGAGTTGACACTGGCCAAATCGCGAAACATGGACGAGTTCCTCAAAAATAGGGCATCTGTTGCAGGGCTGATAGTAATCATGATGCTGATTACAGCTGCCATCTTAGCCGACTTCATCGCCCCTTACGATACGGATAAGATTGCCCTGAAGGAAAAGCTGAAACCGCCATCATGGGAGCACCCCATGGGAACCGATCAGCTAGGCAGAGACGTGCTCAGCCGCATGATTTACGGGACGCGGACGACATTCGAACTGAGCATCCTGGTGGTGGCCCTTACATCCACGTTCGGGGTGTTCATCGGCATAATTGCGGGGTACTTTAGGGGTGTGATCGATGAGATTCTGATGAGGCTGATCGATGTGCTCCTGGCTTTCCCCAGCATCATCCTGGCGCTTGTAATCATCGGCGCTTTGGGCCCAGGCATGATCAATACGATTGTGGCCATATCCCTGGTGGGGTGGCTCTTCTATGCAAGGGTGGCAAGAGCGACCACGCTATCGATAAGGGAAAAGGAGTACATAGAGGGGGCAAGGGCCATGGGCTGCAGTGACGGCTATATTTGCCTTCGCTATGTGCTGCCCAACTGCCTGCCCCCGATAATCGTGCTCATGACTCTAAACCTGGGCTCCGTCATACTGAGCATAGCGGCTCTCGGATACCTGGGACTCGGGGCCCAGCCACCCACGCCCGAGTGGGGCAGCATGCTAAACGAGGGCAGAGAGTACTTGAGAGACTGCCCGTGGCTCTGCGTCTTCCCGGGATTGATGATAATGCTAGCAGTTCTGGCCTTCAACTTCATCGGAGACGGCCTGCGTGACGCGATCGATCCAAGGCAGATGGTGATCAAATGACACTTCTCTCCATAGAGCATTTGAACAGCCATTTCATGACGGTTGATGGGATTGTTAGGGCCGTTGACGATGTGAGCCTGGAGATAGGCGAGAATGAGACTTTAGGGTTGGTGGGGGAGTCAGGGTGTGGAAAGACTGTTCTGGCACTTTCATTATTGCGATTGCTATCGGAAAATACCAAAACGGATGGCAGGGTAATTTACAAAGGAAGGGATCTTCTAAAGCTCAATGAAAAGGAGCTCAGAGGGGTCCGCGGAAAGGAGATCGCCCATATATTCCAGAACCCTCTCAGCTCCTTAAATCCTGTGCTCACAGTTGGATTCCAGATATCGGAGCCGTTTTTGCGCCACCAGGGACTGAAAAAAAGCATTGCCAACTCTCGAGCCGTCCAAATGCTCGGCTTGGTGAGGATACCTTCTGCGCCCGATAGGGCGAAGGAGTATCCTCACGAGTTTTCCGGCGGCATGAGGCAGAGAGCGATGATCGCAATGGGACTGGCATGCAGTCCATCCTTGATCATAGCAGACGAGCCGACTAGGGGACTGGACGTGACCATTCAGGCCCAAATCGTGGAGCTGATGAAAGATCTGATAAAAAATTCTGGAGCCTCGATGCTCCTCATTACTCACGACCTTTCACTGGCCGCACAGCTTTGCGATAAGGTCGCAGTCATGTATTCTGGCGAGATTGTGGAGTATGCCGATATCAAGGAATTTTTCAAGGGGCCGGCCCATCCTTATGCCAGGAGTTTTCTTGAGTCGGTTCCCTCCAGGGGCATGAAGCCGATTAGAGGCATCAGCCCTTCGCTGATCAATCCTCCTCCCGGCTGCAGGTTTCATCCGAGGTGCGACTGTTCAATGGATATGTGCAAAAGCGTCCATCCTCCGCTGACAGAGGTGAAGGACGGCCAGCATGCGAGGTGTCTCCTTTATGCTTGAGGTACAAGGGCTAAAAAAGACGTTCATCAGCGGCCTTGTCAGCAAGAGATCTGTGAAGGCAGTGGACGGCATATCCTTCAATATCGCAGATGGTGAGACATTCGGGCTGGTGGGCGAGTCCGGCTGCGGCAAGACGACGGTGGGAAGGCTTGTATTGAGACTGATAGAGCCCACTGAGGGCAAGGTGATCTTCAACAGCATCGACGTCCTAAAGCTGAATAAAAAGGCACTGAGAAAGCTTCGGCCTCAAATGCAGATCATCTTCCAGGACCCGGAGTCGTCTCTGCACCCCCGCATGAAAATTGGTGATATCATCGCCGAGCCTCTGAAGCTCTACAACCTTGTTCCCAAGGCTAATCGCGAGAAAAAAGTTCTGGAGCTCATCGATATGGTCGGACTGCAGCCAGAGCATGTCAACCGCTTTCCTCACGAGCTGAGCGGCGGCCAGAGCCAGCGGGTGGTGCTGGCCAGGGTCTTGGCACTGGGCCCAAGGTTCATAGTGGCCGATGAGCCGACGTCTTCTCTGGACGTGAGCGTTCAGGCCCAGATACTGTCCCTGATGAATACGGTCCAGGAGGAGTTTCATTTCTCATGCCTCTTCATATCCCACGACCTAAACCTCATCAGCAGGATGACCAGCAGCATGGGCGTGATGTACTTAGGGAAAATCGTAGAGGCCGGGAGTACGAAGGAGCTGTTTGAGGAGGCCAGACACCCGTACACCAGGGCTTTGATGTCTGCAATACCCATCGCCGATCCTCAGACGAAAAGGAAAAAGATCGTTCTTGAGGGAGAGATGCCAAGCCCCATGAATCCCCCTTCGGGCTGCAGGTTCCACACGAGGTGCAGCTTCAAAGAAAAGATCTGCGAAAAGACAGAGCCCCAACTGATCGACTTAGGGAAGGGCCATCGCATTGCATGTCACCTATATGCAGCAGAAGACAAAAGATTGGTGATAAGACATAGAGTGACCGTGGAGATCTGATCGTCATGAAGGAAGCCATCGAAAGACATTAGAGAGAGATGCAAATATTAAAATCCGAAGAGGAAAAAAGGCATTGGCAAAGGAAGGAGGCACTGGGATTGCCTGTCAATTTCAGGATTGGGGATGCGGAAAAGCTGCCGTTTGCTCACAATTCATTTGCCTCAAATCCGGCTATCAGGAAAAAGGTTTCTTGACTGCCGCCTCACGAGAATAGCTCTAGAATCTTGCCAAATACATGGGGGAGCAGGCGTGATGGGGGATCAACATGCCTTATCATCAATCGCCTCCTGCAGTTGGTGCAAGCTTATCGGCTTAGAGATAAAGCCATCTCCTCCCTCGCTGATGCATTCATCTCTGCGGCTGGTGCAGCCAGTGACAAAGATGATCCTGGGGCCCTCTGGCCAGCGTTTCCGGATGATTCTAGCCGCCTGCAATCCATCCATCTCTGGCATCTGAATGTCCATGAGCACCAGATTGTAAGAGCGGCTTTCCATGGCAATCAAAGCTTCGAGGCCATTGTCTACTGTATCGGCATTATACCCCAGCGTCTTTAGCATCCGCAAGGCGACCATCTGATTTGCCGGGTCATCCTCGGCAATGAGAATGCTTAACGCTCTATTGGGGTGCTTTTCAAAGACCAAATCAGATCCTTTTTCAAATGTCATCCCACTCACCATTTTCCCAAGAAAGCAATTCTCTCTATTGTTGGAGAATTAATAGTAATTTGTATTATTAAGTAATAAGCATTTCGATTGTAGTAATATCAAAGCTTTTGTCGTCTTGTACTCCAATAAAATCCAGAAAAAAAAAATGAGCCTGCCGGCCTAGAGCACGATCTGCTTATTGTGGTTTAGAACCTCTGCCATCGTGTCTGCACCCTCAACCGATCCAGGGAAGTTGGTGAAGATCACTCGCTCTGCATCGATTCCCTTATCCTTCAAGGACTCTTCAATTCCCTTGGCCAGCTCCCCGGACTGCATATTCTCTATGATATATTTCACATTCTGGTATTTCTCAGGATTGGCATTGATGTCGTCCACCACTCTGGCCGCGGTCTTGGTTCCATTCAGAGCGAACTCGGGCGCAAAGAAGTTGACCACATTCATGCCCAGCCAGTTTTGCACGGGATCTTTTTGCCAGAGCATGACTATGACCTGCGTCTGGTTTAGCTGCTTCTTCTCCGACTCAGTAGGCTCGATGGCGTCAAAGCTTTTTGCATAATCATTGTAGCGCTGCTCGTAGTAGGTTTTGTTGGCCGGGTCTTTATTTGCGAGCCACCCTTCTACCTCGGCAGCCAGCAGCTTGGAGTTGGTCGGGGTGTTCCATCCGCGGGAAGGGTTGGATATCGTCATCCATTCAGCTGTCCCATAGTTATTGGCCGTCATGAAATCGTTGATTTCCGGCATGTTATATCTTTGGTCGTTGCTGTCGTTGTACGCCATAAACATGTTAGCATCTTTGATGAAATCCATGTTGAGCTGAATGCGATTTGGAATGATGTCTGTTTGCAGGTGAGGGCACAGGGTAGGGTCAGCGATGGAAATGGCCTCCACCCTATCTCCGCCGATATAGGTTGCCGGATCCATCAATACACTGGTGGTGCAGACTATCTTGAGCGTTGACTGTGCCGTTTCTGCACCAGCAGGAACGATCAAAAAGATCGCCAGCATCAGTATGGCTAAGTTGGATGATTGAATTCTCATAATTGAAATTAGTAATACTAAATATTTAAGTTTTACTACTATTAACTTAATTATCTTTGTAAGTTCGTATTAAATATAACGAATCAAGAAACATTATCTATTTTAGCCAAAAACGACCTCACTACATCATTGGCCATCTTCCGGGCGATCTCTGCCGGGATTCCCATGGCCAGGCAGTTTTCGGGCAGCCAACCCCTGGCGGAAGGATCGGTTGGACCGATGGATATCTTAGACAGAGAAGCATTTCCCGCCATGCCCGCAGGATAGGTAACCAGGGTAGCGCAAGCCGGGCCCCAGGGAACCGATATTAAATTAAAGACGTTATGGCTGCCGAAATGAGCCAGTGCACATAAATCCCTGATCTGCTCGCCGCTGGCAAAACATGCTATGCATTTTACGCCAGGGTCCTCCTGGAAATCATCGCAGCGCCTCATCACCACATACCGGCCCAGGGTTTTGATCTCACCTACTGCCTTGTAGGTCTCGCATGCGATATTTTCGTTCTCTTTCAGATGCTTTCCATCCTGTTTTGCAGCCTCAGATCCCGTGGACATCAGGCCCGGCAACCTCGGATCAAATCCCCTATATCCAAACCATGCCGGACCTCCCATGCAGCGGCAAAATAAATGACTGGGGTCATTTCCGGCATAAACAGGACCCGTAATCCTGCCTTCAGCAATCTGATACATGTTGCAGGCAAGGCAATCGCTGAACGAAGAGGACCGGACAGCATTTTCCGGTACCTGATCCGAGCCGTACACGCATACCGGACTGGTCTTCATATTCACGGCATTTGCCAGGAGCGATCCTATATGCCTGATTGACAATCTTTCCTTGATTATTACCACCACCATCAATGTATCTTGGTATTTATCCTTCTCTTAAAAGACAGCATTACGGATATTGCAAATACACCTGTGAGCAGCAGGGCCACCAGAGGAGCGACGGGCAGCGTAAACTCAAAGCCCGCCCAGACGCCAAAGGCGCTCACCAAGAGAGCTACCAGCGGCGCAACTATGAACATGCTCTTTACATTAAAGCAGAACTGGCCGGCTATGGATGCAGGCGTCACCAGCAATACGAATATCAAGAGGCCGCCCACAATGTTGAGGCTGAGCGCCACGGATAGGGCAATAATGAATAATAGTACGTAATATACGAGCTTAACCCGGACCCCGGCTGACTCGGCGATCTTCATGTTGAACATAATGGCCGAGATCTCTTTGTAGAACGCTAAAACGAAGAGGATGGAAAGGCAGCAGATGGCAGCCAGGGCATAGATCTCCTCCCGGTATAAAGATATGACATCCCCAAATAGAAGGCTGCTTGCGGAGAGCCCTTTGCCCATATACTCCATATAAGAGATCAAGAAGATGGCCACTGCCATGGACAGGGAGAATAAGACGCTCAAGGTGGCATCGGCCGCCATCTTGGCCTTTTCGCTGACTGGACCGATAAGAGCTGCCACCCCCATGCTGAAGGCAATGGCAGTCACCTGAGCATTCGCTCCCAGGAACATGCCCAGAGCCGCACCGGCAAAGGCAGCATGGGACATGGTAAAGCCAATTGAGGAGAGGCTCATCCTGGAGATGATCACCCCCAGGATACTGCAGGCGACGGAGGCAAAGATCATCGCCTCCAGGGCGTGGCAGACCACATTGTTCTCTATCAGCCACTCGAGCATCTTTCCTTGACCTCGCACTCCTTTCTGATTATCTCCTCCACCTCTCCCGCCTGGCAGCTCAGGTCGCCGGTGATCTTGCCCCGATTCATGACCACTAGATGAATGGGAATGTCAGGGAGTCCATCGAATGCATGAGCCACCATGAGGATGGGAACCCCCTGCTGCACAATCCCCTTGAGCACATCCTGCAGGAACTCTCTGGCCTGAAAATCGAGATTGCTGAAAGGCTCATCCAGCATCATCAACTCTGGCTCCTTGGCGATGTTATGGGCGATCATCACCTTCTGCTGCTGGCCGCCGCTGAGGGTGCCTATGGTTTTGTGTGCCAGGTCCTCGATACCTACTGTTTTTATCGCCCTCTGCACGGCATCATAGTCGGACTCCTTTGGGCGGCTCAACAGTCCCTGACGGCCAAAGCGTCCCATCATCACCACCTCCTGGGCGGTGAAAGGGGTGAATGGATCGAAATAGAAGTTCTGAATGACATAGCCCACCCTCCTTCTCACCTCAAAGCCACGTCGGCGAACATCCAGGCCGCAGACACAAGCCCTGCCATGGGTGATCTTGACCAGGCCGTTGATCGACTCCAGCAGGGTGGTCTTTCCCGCGCTGTTCGGGCCGCCGATGACCACATACTCTCCCCGATCAACCACCAGGGAAAGATCCTTGATAACCGGCTCTGAGCCGCCCTCATATGCGGTGTAGATGCTCTCAAGAACGATAAC
>DAIO01000091.1:12139-14482 GCA_002498745.1 Methanosaeta sp. UBA533
GCATCGGCCATGCGGTACATCTTCTCAGCCAGCTGCTCGATGAGCAGGTCACGGTCTTTCCCGCTCTCTGAGGGAAAGGCAATCGGCCTGGGAATGATGACCATCTCCCTCTCCCCGGCAGCGAAATGGCAACGGATCTCGTTGCTGGGGACGATCCGGATGTTTCGCTTGCCCAGGGTGCAGCCACTACCGATCTGAACTCCGTCGGCGAGGCAGGATTGAGGGGGCCTATCCTGGCAGAAGACCTCTGCCTTCATCTGGAAGGGGTCGGAGCTGAGGTTCTTGCGGGCATATCTGCCGATTCTGTATCCCAGGACGATGTAAGGCCCGAGATGGCCATGAAATGCCGCCAAGTCCTCGATGGTATACTCTTTATCCATGCCAGTGTATCTGCATTTGCCCTCATGGTGGTCCATAATCAGACTGCCTCCATATGATATGCTTTTATTCTGAATTTAAGTGCTACATATTAAACTGTTGTGCGTAACATTTAATACTACAATCCTCTGTCAACCTCCTTTGGATCTGCCCCTATCATTCAAAGCCACATGTCCATCATCATTGGAGGTATCGATACTCGGTGTGTCCCACAGCTCTCCTACGACGAGAACACTATCGGAGTTCGATTCTCCTGTAACTGGCCCTGCGGTGAAGAGGGACAATATGACCAGAAGCAACTGTTTGCATAACCTCATTAAAAATCACCCTATCTATTTTTTATGCCCTTTACCATGTAGTATGTCCAGTTGAAGGAGATCCGGCGATAAAATGGCATGCCGATCTTTTGGATCTCTCGGATATCATGCAGATCGGTGAGGGTCACATCCTTCAAGCCGGATCTCTCAAAGTACCTCTTCGCCTCCTGGGAGGTCAATCCATAGCGATGAGGGAGAGCAGAGTTCAGATCCTTCGGGTACCAGCCTTTCCAGGGGTTCTGCCTCTCCAATAAGATCATTCCCACCTCCGAGGCCAGCCTTCTTGACCGGCTGGAGATCGAGTCATCTCGCCATCGCGCGTCGATGACCAGTACCTGGCCTCCCACCTTCACCACTCGCTTCCACTCTTCCATTGCCCTGTCTGGATGGGGCAGAGTCCAGAGCACATGGCGGCTGATCAGGGCATCGAATCTGCCAGGATCGAATTTCAGTCTCTCTGCGTCTCCCAAAGAGAACTTGACCTTCAGGCGAGAGGCCTTGGCCTTCTCCCTTGCCCTGGAGATCATTTTCTCGGATAGATCAACTCCCTGAACATTGTGGCCCATCTCAGCCAAAACCAGGCTCATCTCTCCTGTGCCGCAACCCACATCCAGGATATCAAGGCCGCTTCCTGCAAGAGATTCTCCCAATACTCTCTTCCAGGCATCCCTCTCCTCTGCGCTCTTTATGCCGTGACCATCATGCGTATCATACTTCTGGGACGAGACATCCCATCGAGAGCGTATGGCGCTCTTGATCTCTGTGTCGGATAAGGACATGAGATATGAAAGCATATTCTCTCATGTTAAATCTTTCCATGATTGTAACATAAAATCTTATATAAATTATAAAAAATTTGAAGGTCGGGCGCTTGCCTGGGCCTATTGGACATTCTCTGGACATTCATTTTTCAATATACATCTCCGGGCTGAGCTTGCTAAGAATGAAATGGCCAGGAACCTGAGGCAGATGCAGCTATATGGTGGTAACAAGATAAGATAGAGCGGCAGCTGTCAAACGGCGGCGGCGCACCCCGATGCAAGCATCGGTGTAATGCTATAAAAATAAAAATATCATTAATATCATCAAGATATTAGCCACTTCTACCAGTGAATACTCTATGGCGGTTACCCTCAGACCGAGAGAGCCCCGGAAATAGGATACATTTGCAGGAATGCCGATCCGGAAGCACCCAATGCCAAGGTGCAGAAACCTTGCCATGAAAAGCAAGATAAGGCAACTAACAGTATTGAGAGAGCCCTCCTTGAGCAATGTGCCAGAGGCCACCAGTGCGGCACTCTGGCTGACCACGCTGGCCATGAGAACTATCAGACTGGACGATGAAAATCCAAGAGGTTCGATTGCGGAATTGTACCGCTCCACAATGGGCAACACCAGAACATACTCGATGGCCAATTGAGCCAGAAAGATGGTGGGGACCAGCACTCTGGTGATCTTGATGGATGAGGATATGCACTCATGCAGACCTTCTCTTAGTATGACCTTCCAATCTCCTGCAGATGTGGTCTCGTCTCCTTTCGTCGTCATTGATTCCCTGGGTGCAAGCATCATTCTGGCGGCAAGAATCCCAATGCCTGCCACGAAGAAGTTGGCCAGTAGATCGAAACCGTCATGCCTGGCCAGGCAC
>DAIO01000155.1:0-1522 GCA_002498745.1 Methanosaeta sp. UBA533
TTTTTGTGACAGAATCAAAAAGCCTCTCGGGAGGGGAAAGGGCTTCGCATCGGGCATTGATCAAGGGCGGCATGAAGGCGGCATGGCCCATATGCATCTGCTACATACCCCTGGGATTTGCCTTTGGAGTCTTGGCCCAAAAAGGGGGATTTAGCGTTCTGGATATTGCCATCATGTCGGTTGTGGTATTTGCTGGAAGCTCGCAGTTCATCCATTCATATGCCTTATGTGCCAGCCCCCCTCATCCTTTCATACTCCGCCAAGACCCCCTCAGTCTCCCCCAAGGCCACTACCTGGCCGCGGTTCATGAGCATGCAGCGGCTGCATAACGAGCGCACAGTGGCCAAAGAGTGAGAGACTAGGAGGATGGTCTTGCCCGCTTTGCGAATCTCATCTATCTTATCGCTGCATTTCTTCTGGAACGACTCATCCCCAACCGATAGGACCTCATCCACAAGCATGACATCCGGATTGGTCTGGATGGCAGTGGCAAAGGCCAGCCGCACATACATCCCCGAGGAGAAGTTGCGCAGCTTCATGTTCTCGAAGCGTTGCAGCTCAGAGAACTCCATTATCTCATCGTATCTCTGGTCTACCTCTTTATGGGTCAGGCCCATTATCGCCCCGTATAAGTAGACGTTATCCCGGGCGGAGAGCTCCGGCTGAAAGCCAACTCCCAATTCCAGAAAAGGCGCGATTTTTCCGTTTATCTCCACCCTGCCTCTATCCGGATAGAGAACTCCCGCCAGAACCTTAAGCAGGGTGCTCTTGCCGCAGCCGTTGGGCCCGATCACCCCAAAGGTCTCGCCGTGCTTCACAGTGAAGCTGACGTCCTGTAGGGCCATGAACTCATCATAAGAGCTGGTACCTCTCCCCACCAGCCCGGCCAGGTGCTCGAAGACGGTGAGTTTCTTCTCTTTAGGCATTCTGAAATTCTTGGAGATGCCCTCCACCGCTATTGCATTGCCATTAGTGCTCCTGCCCAGGCCGCCCTTCACCAGGTTCAACTTATCCAGGCCCTTATTAATCTCGGCGAGAGGCAGAGGCATATTCAGATCTCCTCCGCAAACCTGCGCTCCAGCTTCTTGAAGACCAAAGTGCCAACAACCATGATGAACAGACCAGCTGCAATTGTTATGGCCACATCCTGCGGTGCAGGCAGCTGATGGTAGAGCAGCACATCCCTATACATCTGTATCAATGCGGTCATGGGATTGAGCATATAATAGTCCAGATACTTCGGCGGCACAGTGCTGAGGGGATAGACTATCGGCGAGAGGAAAAATCCGATCTGAATGAGCACATCCCATATCTGGTTAAGATCGCGGTAATAGACATAAAGAGCTGCCAGGATTAAGCTTATTCCATATACGATAAGGAAATAAATCATATGTATAAAAGGGAAGAGCAGGATATAAGGCGAGATTCCCGCGCCAAGGATAATGAGCAGGGGCACAAGCACCAGGAACTCCAGAATTGAGCTTATCAGGTTGGACAGAACTACGCTCGTCACCAGAACCTG
>DAIO01000155.1:1541-1875 GCA_002498745.1 Methanosaeta sp. UBA533
GCTGAGCTTCCTATGGCCATGAATCGCCAGCTTACGATGCCGATCAGCAGGTAAAGGGCAAAATTGTCCTGATTAGCATTGAACACATTGCTGAAGACCAGATAGAGGACCAGCATCATAAGAAGCGGATTCAAGAGCGACCAGGCAAAGCCCAAAACGGAGCTCTGGTACTTAACCTTAAGGTCGCTGATGGTGAGAATCTTGATCAGCTCCCTATATTCGAAGATCCACATCTTAATGCCTCTCTCTCCTAATGCCTCTTTATTCCGCCCCAGATCTCAACGAACCTCTTGATCTGGGAATAATCTGCCCGGCGCACGACATCCTTTCGCTT
>DAIO01000155.1:2063-11058 GCA_002498745.1 Methanosaeta sp. UBA533
CAGGCACATATATGCACTTCCAGCCAGCCAGACGGGCCCGAAAGGCCAGATCCACGTCCTCCAGGTATAGAAAGAAATCCTCATCGAAAAGACCGATCTCATCCAGCATCTCCCTCCGGTAGAGGGCTGCACCCGCACAGGCTCCAAATACCTCTTCCACGAATTCATACTGCCCTCGATCCGGCTCGAACATCCCCCGGTCCCAGGCAGCTCCGCTCCTGGAGATGCATATCCCGGCAGAGTTGATGCGCCCATCGGGAAACAGCATCTTTGCAGCGCAAACTCCGACCTCGGGATCGGCCATGGGCTTGATAAGCTCCTCTATGAATCGACTGTCCGCCCTGGAATCGTTGTTCAGGGTGATGATGAATTCCCCTTTCGCGGCCCTTATTCCGACATTGGTTCCACCGGCAAACCCCAGGTTCTCATCGTTTTTGGCCAGCCTGACCCAGGGATAATTTTCCTCAATATACTCAGGACTGCCGTCCCTGGATCCATTATCCACCACTATCACTTCAAAATCCGAATAGGTCTGGGAGGCGAGGGAGGAGAGGCAGCTATTCAGGAATCCTTTGCCATTATAATTCAGCACGATTACGCTAATCAATTCCATCTCTAGAGCAATTCCCGGTATACCCTTTCAATCTGCTCTGCTGCTCTTCGCCAGCTATACTTTCCAATTGCGAGCTTCCTGCCTTCGGCTCCCATCCTTCTTGCCAGGTCATCATCCTTCAGGATGGCGAGCATGGACGATGCCAGAGCCTCTTTATCATTGCATCTTGCCACCATTCCTGCCCCACATTCATTAATATCTGCAGCCATGCCCATGATCTCGGTGACAACCACCGGCCTTTCACAGGCCATTGCCTCCAGGGGAACGATCCCAAAACCCTCCCTTCTGGGATCGGTGGAGGGGAGGGAAAAGAGCCTGCATCCATTGTAGTACTCGATGAGCTTCTTGGAGGGGATAAAGCCAGCGAAGCTCACATTATCACCGATCCCCAGAGAGTCGGCCATACGCCTATAATGGTCGAGCATACAGCCCCTCCCTCCTACCACCAGTCGCACATCGGGCAATTCTTGCTTCATGATCTTCAAGGCAGCAAAGAGGACCTCCAGCCCTTTGTACCTATGGAACTCATCCAGGACGCTGAGGAAAAATATATCGCCTTTTGGGGGAGCCTCCTTGGGCCTGAAGGCATCAACATCTATGCCCAG
Source organism: Methanosaeta sp. UBA533 (assembly GCA_002498745.1). GTDB lineage: Archaea > Halobacteriota > Methanosarcinia > Methanotrichales > Methanotrichaceae > Methanothrix. Next base: position 3,282 of record DAIO01000155.1, read on the forward strand.
AGGTATAAAGAAGACCTTGCCGGCATATTCCTTGAGATATGGCGATACATATCGGTTCCTGGTCACAATGATGCCGCCGGCGGACTTCATCAGCAGCTTCAGAGCGGTTTTATTGTAGATCCAGGCGATCTGGCCTGCCCATCCTTCACCCACTATGTCATTATGATATGTCAGGACAAGAGGCCTTTTCTTTAACCGTGAGATCAGGCCGCTCCAGTCAGCGCTCCAGGGAGTGGGAAGATGAGTGTGAAGGATATCGAAATCCTCCCTATACAAGGCCAATGGCAAATACGGGTTGATGCTGGTATTGGCTATTTTCCCCCTGCTTTTCAGTGTTTTTGTGTGAATACGCTGATCAATATCGTTTTCCCCCGGCCCGTCCGCGCATATCACCCCCACATCATGCCCCATCCCGACGAGCTCTCTGGAGAGGTTGCGAACATAGCTCTCCACTCCACCGGTGGCAAATATCCTCGCCGGGGTCTGTAGTATTTTCATGTTAGATCATTTTTATTGCCTTGCGCACTTTCATTGTCAGATAGACGGAATGAGTCTTATCCAGCCTCGAGAGAACTGAGGCCAACGGACCGGGAAAGGGATAATACCCCACTCCAATCAGTTGCTCCACATCAAATCCGTGGTACCTGAACAGCTCTCGCAGAGATTCTGGGGTGAAGATCCTCAAATGAACCTCACCCCTGCTCGCATGAAGCATTCCGCATTTGGGGTCCAGGGAGTTGCCCACAATCACCTCATTGCTCACATGGGCAGTGAACGGCTGCTTGCCAAAAACTAAGGATAATATGTTATGCAGACCGGCGAGATTGGGTGTAGATATGACAGCATAACCACCGGGCTTGAGAATTCTGTGAACCTCTTTGATGAACCGATCTGTCTCGGACAGGTGCTCAAGCACCTGATTGGCATGAACGACATCAAAGCTCTCTGCTGCCAGGGGCAGGATTTCGTTCAGATCCGCCTGGCAGACTCTGATTCCTCGGCTCCCGGCCCGCTGCGCAGCCTCCTTTAAAAACTCGACTCCGAAGATGTTTAACGTTTTCGCCTTCTGGGCAATCCTCAGGGCAAACTCGCCATCAGAGCACCCCAAATCCATTATCTTCGCCCTCTCGTTCACCTCGATCAGGTCCAGTACAGTCTTGCGGTTCTCCAGATCGACGTTATGGTATAAAGATAACAGATTCATGGCGGCAGAAAATTCCTGATTCGCGAATATTATCTGACCTCAGTAGAACCGGATCAGCTCTCCGATTCCCTCTTTCAGGCCGAACCTCGATTTGAATCCAATCGTGCTTTCCGCTTTGGCGGTATCAGCCAGGGTTTGCAGGACATAGTTTTTTATGGGATTTTCGGTGTACTGCGCTTCCAGGGACAGATCCATCATCCGGTTCAAGAGCTCTATCACCTCATTGAAGCTCCAGGCCTTGCCCGTTCCCACATTCAGTATCCCATGGTAGTCCGAATCCATGGCCAGACGCATTGCCCGCACCACATCCAGAACATAGGTGAAATCCCTGGTCTGAGTGCCATCTCCGTATACAAGCGGCCTTTTGCCCGCTTTCATATCCCAGAGGAACTGAGTGACCATGTTCGCATACTGCTTTTTTGCCTCCTCCCGGGGACCGTAAACGGAAAAGAACCTCAAGCCCACCGAGGCTATGCCGTAAAGCCTCTGATAAAGCTCTGCCATGCGCTCCATGGCCAGCCGGGCCTCGGTGTAGTAGTCGGCCACCCCAATGGCCATATCCTCGCGGTGGGGAGGAAGAATGCCACTGTAAAGGGAGGAGGAGGAGGCATAGACCACCCTCGATCCTGACCTCCGGGCCAGCTCATAGATCGAGATAAAGCCGTTAATGGCCTCCCCCACCAGGTATGGATTCCTCTTGTACATGGGCGAGGATGAGGGTATTCCCAGATGGTAGATCTTCTGGGGATGAATATCCAGGGTGGACAGATCGTTGCAGCTCTTCTGGATCAGCTCCAGGCGGCCCTCCAAACCCGCCAGGTTCTCAGCGCTTCCGGTGTGCATATTATCCAGTACAAGCACATCCTCTCCTGCCCGCAAGAGATCCTCCACCAGATTCGAGCCGATAAAACCCGCGCCACCTGTCACCAGTGTGCTCATAATCATCAATCTCCTTTCAAGTCCCTTAGGACATCCGACCGCCCAATGTCCCGCAGAACCTCAATCGCTCCGTCCACTCGACTTCGCATTCCGGCCAGATTCTTCTCCTCCTCTGCGATCAGTCTCATCCTCTCTTCAATCATCCTTCCCGTCTCCTCCGGAGCAGGGCCGCCGGCGTTCGCTCGCAGAGCCACATTGCTCACCGGGTCCAACGCCCTCAGCAGATGGTCATTGGAGAAGCCCCGTTCGCTGGCAGGAGACCCCCAGATCTCCAGACTGATCTCATCTAAGGTCCTCATTGTGGGCTCACCCTTTCCGGCCGCGATCCGGCCCACGATGCTGTGTGCGGTGCGAAATGGCATTCCTGTGATTCTCACCAGTGAGTCGGCCAGCTCGGTAGCGGTGGAAAAACCCAAGACTGAACTCTCTTTAAGACGCTCAAGGTTGAACCGCAATGAGGATAGGCATCCATCCAGGATCCTAACTGTGCTCTGCGTCCAGTCCAGGCTTCGCCACAGATGGGGGGTCACCTCCTGAAGGTCCCGGTTATAGCTCATTGGCAGAGCCTTGCAGATGGATAAAGCGGCCACTAGAGATCCTATCACCGAGCCGGTCTTGGCGCGGGCCAGCTCTGCAGTATCCGGATTTTTCTTCTGGGGCATGATGGAGCTGGTAGTAGCATAGAGGTTGTCCAATTCCAGATAGCCGAACTCGGATGAGGACCAGAGGATGAGCTCCTCTGCCAGGCGACTGCAATTGACCATGGCAATGGAGAGCGCAGCCAGGACCTCCAGGACGAAATCCCGGCTGGAGACGGCATCCATGCTGTTCTCCACCAGGCCTTCAAACCCCAGAAGATCAGCAGTCCGGGCACGATCGATATCAAATCCAGTGGAGGCGAATGCTGCTGCGCCCAGGGGGCTCTTATTGACCCTCCTATAGGCATCCTTTAGCCTGCCCAGATCCCGAAGAGCGGCATCGGCATGGGCCAGTAGATGATGGGCCAGGGTAGTGGGCTGAGCATGCTGGGTGTGAGTGAACCCGGGGATGACTGACTCCGTATGATTCGCCGCCAGGCGGACGAGCGTCTTGATAAAAGAGAGCTCCTCTGCCATCAGATCGAGCAGATCATCCCTCAGTGCGATGCGAATGCATGTCGCCACCTCATCGTTACGAGACCGGCCGGTATGCATTCGCCCCCCTTCAGGACCCACCAGAGCAATGACTGCCGCCTCAATGGCCTCATGAACATCCTCTCCAGCCCCAAGGGCAGATCCCTCTTCGATCTCATCCAGAGCAGCAATGATCTTCGATGCGACCTCTTCGGATATCAGGCCCCTCTCTTTCAGCATCATCAGGTGGGCCCTGTCCACCAGCAGATCGGCCAGGAATATCCTCTGATCAGCCTTACGGCTGGACAGATAATCGAGAATGTCCTCGCTGATCTCCCCCAAACGCTGATCCCGGAACATATCAGGTGGTATAGTTGGCGTTCACATTCACATACTCATGGGTCAAGTCGCAGCCAAAGCTGCGCGCGCTTGCCATTCCCAGGCCCAGGTCGATATTGATTATGATCTCCTCCCCAGACATGATCTCTCGGGCCTTGTCCAGGACCTCCTCTGCGATCCGGCCCTTCCAGACGAGATCGACCTTCAGTCCCGAGCCTTCCAGCCCCAGGGTGACCAGATCCGGGTCCATCTCCGCCCCGGAGTAGCCCACAGCGCAGATGATCCTTCCCCAGTTGGGATCCGCCCCATAGACTGCAGTCTTAACCAGACTGCTCTTTGCCACCGCTTTGGCCGCCAGCCGGGCATCAGCCTCATTGCGGGCCCCGGTAACCAGGGTCTCGAAGAATTTGCTCGCCCCCTCTCCGTCTCTGGCCATCTGGCGGGCAAGATCCACGCAGACGTACCGCAAAGCCTGCTGGAAGTCCTCTATCCTGCCCTGCGCCCGTCCGGTCGCGGTGAGGAGGACTATATCGTTGGTGCTGGTGTCTCCATCCACTGTGAGCATATTGAAGCTATCCCTGACGGCATCAGCCAGGCAGTTCTTGAGCACTTCCGGGGAGAAGTCGGCATCGGTAAAGAGAAAGCAGAGCATAGTAGCCATATCAGGCTCGATCATGCCCGCACCCTTGACTATCCCTGCCACCCGGAGTCCCTGGTGCTCCACAGCGACCTCCTTCTCTCTGGTGTCGGTGGTCATGATCGCCCTCTCCGCCTCCAGGCCAGCCTCCCCATCAGACCTCAAGCGCCCTCTTGCCTCCTCGAAGAGGCGGCCGATGATATCCATATCCATATAACGGCCTATGACCCCAGTCGAGGCCACAGCAATCCGCTCCTCATCGCTCTTCAGAAATCCGGCCAATAGAGAGGCCATCATCCTCGCATCTTCGACCCCCTGCGGCCCGGTGTAGGCGTTCGCGCAGCCACTATTAGCGATTATGCCATCCAGATGGCCTGTGGCCAGATGCTCTGCGGTGACAGCCAGCGGAGCAGCCTTTACCCGGTTGGTGGTGAACATGCCGGCAGCTGTTCCAGAAGCAGCAATTAGAGCCAGGCCGTACTTGCCCGCCCGCACTCCGCAGGCGCGCACCCCGTCAATGGCGCATATCCCGCCATCAATCCTCTGCATGGGCCATCCCCAGACCGGATATGATATCGCCACGGGTCACTATCCCCACCAACCGACCGTCCTCGACCACCGGAAGGCGGTTGATCCGGTGGCGGGTCATAATGCTTGCCGCCTCCTCTATGGAGTCGTCCGGCCCGATCTCATGCAGGTTCCGGCTCATCACATCAGCAACCTCCTTTTCGGGGATCTCTCTCAAACTGGACTTCATCCTCTCCCATTTCACCAGGTCCCGAAAGGGAACCTCGAATATCTCGAAGGGGCTGGGGAGCCACAGACTCCCCTCAGACTCGTCCTCCACCGATAAGAGACGGAGAAGGTCCGACTCTGATACAATTCCAACCAACCTCTCACCATCTAAAACCGGCATCCCGCTGATCTTGTTCTCCCTGAGGAGCCTGGCCGCCTCGCTCACGTTCGCCGATGCCTGCACCGTAACCGGCATGACGTTCATCACATCTCTGACCTTCATTTGTATCCACCTCTTCTCCGTTTGCCTCTTTTTATGGCGCCATTCCCGGGAACCACAACCCTGTCCTCTGATCCAGTCCCGCCATGAGGTTCATGTTCTGGATGGCCTGGCCGGATGCGCCCTTCACCAGGTTGTCTATGGCGGATATGACCACTATTCTGTCGCTGCCCTTCTCCGGCTCAAAGCTTATGTCGCAGAAGTTGGATCCCCGGACAGCGCTGAGACGGGGAACGCCATCTGCCAGGCGGACGAAGGGGGCGTCTTTATAGAAATCCCGGTATATCCGGGCCACAGCCTCCCGATCCTGCAGAGTGGTCTCCGCCCCCTCTTTGGCGAATACGTGAGCAGTGGTCAGAATACCGCGGACTGAGGGAATGACATGGGGGGTGAAGTTCACCTTGATCCCAGGAGAGAGAAGCCCAAGCTCCTGCTTAATCTCTGGAACATGCCTGTGGGTAGTGATCTTATAGGGAATAACGTTCTGGGACATGTTGGGATAGTGGCTGGTCTCTGTGGGCTCAATGCCCGCGCCAGAGATTCCCGATTTGGAGTCATAGACCACCCGATCCACCAGCCCGGCATGGGCGAGAGGCGCCAGGGCCAGGATGGCTCCCGTAGGATAGCAGCCAGGGTTACCGACAAGCTTTGCCTCTGCCACCTCAGAATGAAGCTCCGGCAGGCCAAAGATAGCATCCCTTGGAGCGCGGTGTTTCATGCCATAGGTCTTCTCGAATACATCCACTGGCAGGCGGTAATCGGAGGATAGATCGATCACCCGCGTCCCGGCATCCAGGAGATCGGGCACCCAATCCATTGCCGTCCCATGGGGAACCCCGGTGAAGATTATATCGCAGCGCTCAGCCGCCTCTTTTGCATTGAGCGCCTCGAAATTCAAAGCGTAAATGCTCTTAAGATGAGGATGAACCAGGCTCACAGGCTTTCCCGAGAGCTTGCGAGAGGTGACAAGCTTCACATCGACCTCGGGATGGTTTGCGAGGAGACGCAAGAGCTCCCCACCGGTGTAGCCCGATCCACCGATAATTCCTACATCTATCATGAAGGTTCCCAGAGAGCTACTGATATAAATTCGCCGCGCCTATTGGGGACAGTAGGATTCACAAAGATGGAAAAGCTCCTTTGCGATGCCTTCAATCCTCTCCCTCTGCTCGATCTCAACGAGCCAGCGCTGCGGTATCCAGCTGGCACCATAAGCTGCACCGAATAGGTTTCCAGCGATGGAGGCGATGGAATCAGTGTCACCTCCGCCGCTTGCTGCAGCGATCAGCCCCTCCGCCGGCCGGAATCGCAAAAAGCAATAAAATGCAGAGACCACCGTCTCTTTGGATAGAGGAGAATTTCTGATCAGGCCCATGGCCTCCTCTGGCGGAAGATCGAGAAGGGATTGGACCCAAATGAGCCGCTCTGCCAGTTCCCGATCCACCCTGCCGGCCTGGCGGGCGGCACTCTCAAGGATCATCTCCTTCGGGAGGTCAATAAGACAGAGGGCGACGCCCACTGCTACAGCGATCGCACCTGCCCGTGAGGCGGGTGCGGAATGGGTGGGAAGGCCCTGCAGATCGGCATAGCTTCTGACCAGGTTCAGGTCGGCATGGTATAACAGACCTATGGGGGCTGCGCGCATGGCCGATCCGCATGTGGGTATGCTGATGCCCGACTCCTGCCAGGGAGTGCCGGCGATCATGCTCATTATTGCAGAACGGGTGGCAAATCCCACTCCGCTTCTGAGGCGCTCGTTCAGGCACCAGCTAGATCCCCAACTGGCGAGCTTGCTGGAAAAACCGTCTGCTGAGAAGCCGGAGTGCTCAATTAGCGACTCGGCGAGGAGCAGAGTCTCTTCTGTATCATCAGTGAACTGGCCGGCCCGGAGGCCTGCATGAAAATGCCCCTCCTTGGGGGGCATCATATCCTCTACCGGACCGAAAATGGATTGGATCTCGCTTGCAGTATACCCTTCTGTTGGCATCCCCAGTGCGTCCCCTGCTGCACCCCCCAACAGACAGCCCCGAAAGCGATCCAGCTTATCCATATCCAACAGAGCCATTACGCGGCCAGCATTCGGACTAGAGCGGTAGCATCGACCCTGCCATACCCACCCTGCTTAGCTGACTGCTCATCAAAGCGGTCTAAGCCGTCCGGCTCGATGCCCCTTCCCATGATGACAAAAGGAACCGGATCCCGGCTGTGGGTCTTTATGGATATGGGGGTAGCATGATCGGGCAGGAGGAGAATGCGCCAGTCCTCTCCGCTCTTTTCCAGCCCCTCGATCACCGGTCCCACCACCCTCTGGTCGAGAAGCTCAATAGCCCGGATCTTCCCCTCCAGGTCACCCTCGTGGCTGGCCTCGTCCGGGGCCTCGACATGCAGATAGGCGAAGTCATGACGGTAGAGAGCCTCAAGAGCTCCCTTCACCTTGCCGGAGTAGTTGGTGTCGATCGTTCCCGTGGCTCCGGGAACCTCTATCACCTCCAATCCGGCATAAACGGCGATGCCCCGGAGGAGATCCACGG
>DAIO01000214.1:0-7186 GCA_002498745.1 Methanosaeta sp. UBA533
ATGGATGCGCGGCAACTCTTTCCTGTTAGGGAACATGTTTGAGTATCCCATCTACGCGCCCCACTTCGCTCTGATTCATACCTTGCTCGCCCTTGGTCTATTCGCCTTAATTCTGCCCTGGAGCAAGTACATCCACGTGATTGCCACGCCGATGACCCTGATAGCCAACCGAGGAGGAGAGTAAAATGGCTGATAACAAAGAATCAAAGCCCTTGATGACGGGCTATATGATATCCACCCAGCTCCTGGAGGTAGATGGCTGCAACAGATGCCAGGAGTGTATGAAGTGGTGCCCGACATTCGCTGTCAGACCTGACCGGCCCGGCATCACTCCCATGTACAAGAACGCCCGCTGGAGAGAGTTGATGGCCAAAAACCACAGCCTGCGAGCGAAGATCTTTGGAGGCAAGCCCCTGGAAGAGGACGAGATGAAGCTCTTCACCGAGGACGTCTACTACTGTACCACCTGTGGTGTCTGCGGAACGGTCTGCGAGGCGGGAATTAAGACCGTCGATCTCTGGGAGGCCATGCGCCCCAACCTCGTCGCTCGCGGGGACGGCCCCTATGGCAAGCAAGCCTTCTTCCCCAAGCTGGTCAAGGCAGATCGAAATCCTTATCAGGCCAAGCAAGAGGATCGGTTGTGCTGGGTTCCAAAGGATGCCAAGGTCGATGAATCCGGCGAGATCGTATACTTCGCAGGCTGCACTGCGGCATACAGGCAGCAAGCCCTGGGTGTGGCCACAGTGAGGATCCTGAATAAGCTGAATGTGGACTTCGCGATGCTGGGCAAGGACGAATGGTGCTGCGCCTCTGCCATGGTCAGGACCGGCCAGAGAGAGGTCATGGCCGAGCATGCGGTGCATAATGTCGATGCCCTCAAGGACGCAGGAGCGAAGAATGTGCTATTCGCCTGTGCTGGCTGCATCAGGAATTCCACTGTTGACTGGCCCAGGTGGTATGAGGGCTACATCCCTTACAAGAACGTGCCCCTATCGGTTTTCCTGAGGGATAAGCTGAGAAAGGGTGGGGTGGAGTACAAGATTCCTCTGAACTACACCGTGACCTACCACGATCCATGCCACAACGGCCGGCATCTGATGCACGAGATCGGCAGGGATTGGGCTTATGAAGCATCTAGGGATTGCCTTGGGTCCATCCCCGGATTGAAGTTCAAAGATATGCTACGCAATAGGGAGCTGCAGAGATGCTGCGGCGCAGGCGGCGGCGTTAAGGCAGGCATTCCCGACCTGGCCCTGGATATGGCTAAGGCCAGAGTCATGGATGGGGAAGAGATTAATGCAGATGTCATTGCGTCTACCTGCCCCTTCTGCAGAAGGAATATCATGGACGGCAGAAACGATGCCAAGTCCGGCATAAAGGTCCTGGACGTGGTGGAGCTGATGGCCGCATCCATGGGACTGGACATGACCATCCCCGAGAATCCGTACACCAAGTTCCAGGAGCAGGATGTCCTGGTCTGCGGCCCGGCAGAGTGCAAGCTCGATACCGTGGAACGCAAAGCGCCAGGCAAGGATCTGGTGGGCGAGGCTCACTGAACAGATCAGGATGCCCGGAGTTCCGGACATCTTTTTCACATTTTTAAAAAAAAATTCTATTCCAGCCACTTGCCCGTGAAGGCCCGGGGGAGAAGGTCACGGGAGGAGGCGGTCAGAGCATCTCCTTTGCAGTTGGCCATTATCACGATGATATCCTCTCCGAACTCTATCAGGCTCTGCCTGCAGATGCCGCAGGGGGATATAGGCTGACAGCCGTCTCCTACTATCGCTATCGCCTCAAACTCCCTCTCTCCTGAGGCTATAGCTTGAGAGATAGCCACTCTCTCTGCGCATATCCCCGCGCCGGTGGAGGCGTTCTCTATGTTTCCTGCGGAATAGACGTTTCCCTTTTTAGTGAGAAGGGCAGCGCCGACCCTGAAGCGGGAGTAAGGAGCATATGCTCTGGCTATGGCCTGACCGGCGCATTCGATCAATTGGTCGTATCCTCCGGCATATGGCCTGGGGCCAATCCCAAGGGCGCCGATATACATGCATTCCGCTGGCGGAATGGTGGGAATCTCGCCGCTGGCCTCCTTTATGGGAACGCCGGAGTCTCTTATTATAGCCGCCGGAATACCCTCGTCTCCCTCTCCCATCACAATCTGAGCAGCGGATACCAGATTGTCGGCTATAGCCTTGCGGGTGATCTTGAGCTCTCTGCCGAAGAGATCCTTCTGCCCCCGAGCATCCTCCACCGCCTCCAGACCGGAGCAGGCCAGAGCCACCCCAACGCAGCCCAGCCTGAGGGGATGGGTTCTACTGTCTCCGATTATCACCCCGATCTTCTTCCCGTTTGCCATTCTCTCCCGGATGGCTATGGCAGACCCTTTGGGATCGGCGGGAAATAGGACCACATGACCCGGTGGGGCATTGGAGTTGTCGATCCCGGCATTGGGAAAGAGAAATCCATTGTTCATGGTCAGGACCACTCCCGGGATGCCTCCCACGATCTCGTCCGACTCCCCGAGGATCAGCTCCATCTCTCGAGGGTCTTTTTTGTACTGGCCGGCCAGAGATATGGCCAGATCGCCTGGCTGGATCTTATCCAGATCAACCACCCGTCCCTCAGAGGTGGCGACAATGCTCTCGGAGACGACCAGTATATCTCCATCCTGGAAGGCCTGACCAGACCTATTCATTGCTCGCACCAGGAACTCCACAAGGTCGTCTCCCGGCCTCACCAAGTCCGATTTAATTCCCAAAACCTGCAATAAATCACCTGTAACGCTCTGGGCTGTCGATCAGCTCCAGGGCCTCCTCAATGATGGCGGCCAAATGGCCGAGCCGGAAAGGCTGCCCTTTCAGGTTCCTGACCAGGCTTGATATTTGAGCATGAGTGCCAAGGATTAAAATCTCTTGCGGCCGCTTGTCGCAGCGCAGGGCCATCTTTGGAATGGCGGCATCTCCTCCCCGGGCGAGCATCTCCTGCTTTATTATCAGGGCCTCCATGCTGCTCAGGCCCCGCACCGCCAGGATCCGAAAAGATCCCTTCCGGGAGAGAAGCTGGTATGCGCCCTCATCCACCTGTATCCGCTTCAGATGCTCTGCCAGATCCATTCCCTGGCCGAGATAGCCTAAAGCCTCTACCTGCATATCGCCAACTGCATGTTCATCCACATCGCAATCCATACTGCAATCGCTGGTAACAATCGGCCGTCCGCGGATGGCCCTGGCCATGGCGATCGCATCCAGGCTGGCGGAGATGTCGTGCGTTCGGACGATATGCGCCCCCAGATAGACGGCTACTGCCGTTGTAGCCAGGCTTCCGGCAAGCCTCCCTCCAGGATCGGGAATATTCAGGCTCTCCCCGATGAATGTCTTACGGGATAATGCAGCCACTACCGGCCGCCCGATGACGCGCAACCGGTCAAAGCCATCCAGGATGGCCAGGTCCTGGGCTGCCGTCCTCCCGGGAATCCACTTACCGATCCCTGGATCTATGGAGATCTTATTCAGAGCAACTCCTGCTCCCACGGCCTGCCTCACTTTATCTCCCAGGAGGGGAATGATCTGATTCAACAAGGGCAGGTCTCCAGGCCTCTGATCTGAGGCCATGATGATCAGAGAGCCGTCATATTCTGCTACCTTTGAGGCCATATCCGGATCATGCATGCCAGAGACATCGTTGATGCAAGTAGCTCCACAGGAAAGGGCCTTTTCTGCTATCTTTGCCCTCTGGGTATCCACGGAGACCACGATATCCAGGTTATCTGTGATCTCCTTTAAGGCAGCAAAGAGCCTGTCCTTTTCCACCTCTTCGCTTATGGGGGGAGATCCGGGGGCTGTAGAGACCGCACCCAGATCGATGATATCCGCTCCTTCCTCCTGCAGTCGCCTGGCAGTAGCTAGAGCCTCATTCGAGCTGGCCACTGAGCCCTTATAGAACGACTCCCGACTGAGGTTGATGACCCCCATCAGCCGCACGGGCTGAAGATCTCCAACCTTTACCCAACCCACCAAGCCTTCAATCACTTTCAACACCACTAGCTCAATGATTTCGTTCCCTATTCCGAGAGCCAGAGCAGGATTCCCGTTCTCCTCGCCCGGCGAATCGCCCGGTCGAAGAGGATGAGCCCCAGCAGCAGATATAGCGCAGCCAGAGATAAACCTACAGCCAGATGATGGGGTCCGGGGATAAATATTGACCTGTAATACTCCAGGAAATAGGTCAGAGGGATGGCCCTGGCCAAGACCTGCAGAAAGAATGGGAGGACATCCACCGGATAGTAGATCCCGCTGAAGAGGAGTATCAGGCCGCTCAGACTCCAGGCGGCAACATCAGCCTTTTGGCCGAAGGTGAGGATAGAGATGCAGACCGTGATTCCTATGATCGCGGCCATGGCAAAGACTCCCGCCAGAAATATCAGCGGGGGGATCAGCCCGCCCGCCTGAAACCTGAAATCAAACAGATAGAAGCTTATCGATGCCAGGATGGCAAAGACCACCGATCCCCTCATGATGCCGAAGAGAAGGGATCCAAAGATCAGATGGCGGCTATGTATCGGGGCGATGAATGTGTTCTTTATGCTCTTGGACCACATATCAAAGAGAAGGACATAGGCCACATCCATCTGCGCCACCTGGAGAATGGTTAGAGCGATGGAACCCACCAGGAGAAAGGAGACCATGGACTCATCCACCATCAAAAATCGAGTGAGAAGGCCGATGGAGAGCAGGTTGACCGGGGGCCAGAAGAACAGCTCGAAGAGGGTGAAGACGTTCCTCTTGGAGATCACCCAGTTCTTGTAGGCTGAGGCCAGATACTTGTTCAGCTCACCTTGCCAGCTCAAGGAATACGTCCTCCAGATCGGGCTCTTCAATATCGATATCCAGAATCTTGGCATCTTGAAAGCTTTTCAGAATCCTGTCCAGGCTATTCTCGTTACTGTCCATCAAGATATCCAACTGTCTATCCACCTGCCCATCCAATTGTCCATCCACTGGCCTTGCCACCTGTCTGTCAATCTGACCATCCACTATTCCGGGGTTGCCCCTGACCGCTAAGACCCCCTCCAGAGCTCTCAGGGCATCAAGGTTCGCCAGCCCCCGGTAGGTTATCTTCACCCTCTTTCCCAGTTCGAGGTGGTTTTTCAGGTTATGAGGGGTATCCAGGGCTGCCACTTCGCCTTTTCTCAGAAAGGCAATTCTATCGCAGAGCAGCTCCGCCTCGGACATATAGTGGGTGGACATTATAACTGAGATCCCCTCCTCATCATGAATTCTCCTGATCAGATCGTGGGTCTTGGCGGACATGTCCGGGTCCAGGCCGGTGGTCGGCTCGTCCAAAAAAAGGAGTCTGGGATGGTTTAGCATGGCCTTGGCCAGGGACAGGCGCTGCTTTAAGCCGGTGGAGAGGTTCTCGAACTTTACATCCCTGTACTCCCCCAGTTCAAAGGCACAGATCTGGTCCTCGACCGTCCGATTGAGGCCAAGGCCATAAAGGCCGTAGAGCATGCCATAGTGGACGAGGTTCTCTCTTACCGTCAGGCTCCAGGGGAAGTTGGGTTTGGCAGTGCTGATATTGATTATCTTGCGGATCTCTCCCCTGTCCCGTCTGGCATTCAATCCCAGAATGGACAGGCTCCCCTTCTCCGGGTAGATCAGAGTGGAGAATATGGATATGAGAGTGGTTTTCCCCGAGCCGTTGGGGCCGAGCAGGCCGAAGATCTCTTCTCGATCTATATCCAGAGATATTCCTTCCAGGACCGTCTTGGCGGAGCCAAAGAGGCTCTTGTAGCTCTTGCATATCCCCCTGGCCTGGACCGATTTTTCGCTCATCTTCCCGATCTTCCTTTGTATTTCTCAGGCTTTCCGCCTATAGCCGCTTGATCCTTCTCTTCCGGCCATAAAGAAGCTTTTGTCTGCGCAGGATGATGGCGAGCAGAACAAGAAGGGCCAATAGGGCAATGAAGAGAATGGCCCCATGGGAAATGAGGCGGCCCGATCCCTTTAAGCTCAGCTCAAAGGGAACGACCAGATCCATCTTTTCCGAGCGCAGGCCCAGGCCGAGTTGATACTCCTCCCAAGCGGCATCTCCATCAACCTCGACCAGGAAGCTGGCGGAGGCCATCTCACCCGGCGACAGGTCTCCAAGAGGATGGTCTGTGCTTTTCACCTGAAAGGGGGGAGCAGCTATAAGGCTGGCCGAGCAGTTCGGGAGGATATCCTCTCCGATGTTCTCCACTGCGATTATCAGAGACCCTTCTCCTCCCCGATGGAGTTGGGACTGCACTCCTGCGATGCGCAGGTCATCCTTATCTCCGAATGCATAGACCCTCAGATTCAGGCTCTGGTTTGATGGCTGGCGGAGAGGAAAGGCCTCGCCATCGCTCACGCTCACGTCCACCTGGCGCACATAATCCACCCTCAGGGGAAGGTCATACCAACCACTGGCCCTCTGATCGATGCTGATGTTGAATTGCAGCTCTTTTGCCTCTCCCGCTGGGAGAATGGCAATGTGCTGCACGCCGGAGGTCACCTGAATGGGACCGGCCGACTGCAAAGCGGCTCTGACATCCATAGCCAGAGAGCTTTTCATCTCCTCTCTTTGCTCTTGCAGGATATCATCGGGGGAATCGGTGCTGCTTATAGGTATCAGCTCCTCGATTCTGCCCTGGTTGGCAATGCTTATTCTCAGGACGTTGTCGCCCGGTGAAAGGGCAGGATTTGTCGCTGAGGCATTGAGCAGGATATCGCTCACTGACTTGTAGTGATCATCGGCAAAAAAGATGATATCATCTGCCCGGCCCAGGCCGACCAGGATCAGCAGAATGCAGATGATCTTCAGCGGCTCCATATGATTTCGGTTGAGTTTGCATCCTTAATTAAGTCTATCTGAAGGCAGCATGCTCCCAAACCTGACAGCTTTTAGATCAAATATCGCCTTTCTGTAATAGTGCCGGGAGTCCTCATCTGGAATACAGCGTGCTCAGGAAGAAGAATATCGCCGCGGTGAGAATTATGGTGGCGCCTGATGGTACATCCAGCATATAAGATACTATAAGGCCAACAGTCACGAATATCGATCCCAGTATAACGGATCCGGCCATGATGGAGGGCAACCCCTTCAGGTGCTGCCTGCTTATGGCTCCGGGGATGGTGAGAAGCGCTATTACCATTATGATCCCCAC
>DAIO01000214.1:7203-8901 GCA_002498745.1 Methanosaeta sp. UBA533
GAGGCTTTTCACCGGCAGGCCGATGGCCTCACCATAGACCGGATCGAAGCTCATTATCAGGAATTCCTTGTAGAGGATATAGAACAGGAGCATTATGGCCAGGGTGAGCCCCGATATCAGCAGCACATCGTTGATGGTCACAGCTAAAATATTGCCGAAAAGGTAGCCGTAAAGGTCTCTGGCATAGCCCTTGGAGAGGGTGAGGAGCATGACTCCCAGAGCCATTCCCGTGGCCATGAAAACCCCGATAGCGGTGTCCTCGGATACCCGTGCCCTCCCACTCACCATTCCAATTCCTATGGCAGTCAGGATGGCCGAGCCCACTCCAAATATCAGGGGGTCGAAGCCCAGGAAGTAGCCCAGACCTATGCCCCCAAAGGCAGCATGAGCTATGCCGTCGCTTATGAAGACTATCTTATTCAAAATGACATAGATCCCGATTATGCCGCAGAGGACGGCGCTCGCCAGGCCCGCGGCCAGGGCCACCCGCATAAAATCGTACTGGAAGATGTCCAACTGCAACTCAATCATGCTTCCTCAAGACCCGGTGGGGCGTTCCATGGGCTATCATCTCCACCGGACAGCCGTAGGCCTTCTCTATATCTTCGTTCGTTAGCTCCTTTGAGCCATGGTAATAAAGCCTCTGATTTAGGCAGGCGATTTTGCCCACATATTTGGAGATGGCAGTGATATCGTGCGAGACGAGCACAATGGCTATTCCCATGTCCTTGTTGAGGTGGCAGAGAAGCTCATAAAACTCCGTCTGCTGGGAGGAATCAACGCCCGCCGTGGGCTCGTCTAAGAGGAGGAGCTCTGGATCTGAGACCAAAGAACGGGCTACAAAGACCCTCTGCTGCTCTCCACCGGAAAGGGCGCCGATCTCCCGGTCAGCCCGGTCTTCCATTCCTACTTCCTCTAGGGCGCGAAAGGCAGCATTGCGATCTGCAGGACCGTAACGGTGGAAGAGGCCTGTCTTGCTGAACCTTCCCATCTGGACCACCTCCTGGACCTTGATCGGGAAGTTCTGATCGAAGATGGTCTTCTGGGGTAGGTAGCCCATCCTTGCCCTTGCCGCCTCAGGTTCCTGGCCGAATATTCTGATCCTCCCTTTATCCGGCTTTATCAGACCCAGCATCACCTTGAGAAGGGTGGACTTTCCTCCCCCGTTCGGGCCGATTAAACCCAGGAAGTCCGCCCGTTCCAGCTTCAGGTTTATGTCCTCCAGGATAGCATGCTCTTCCCTGAAGATCCAGAGGTTATCAATGGAGACGATCTCAGCGGTCATTTCAGGCTCTTAGAGATCTCCTCGCCTGTGCGGCGCATATTCTGCAGATAGTCATCTGCCAGAGGGTCAAGGACAACTATCGTCGCGTTCATCTCTCTCGCTATTACCTCTGCTGATTTGGGATTGAACTGTGGATCAACGAATATGGTGGTGATATCGTTCTTCTTAGCCATATCGATCAGGCTTGCCAGGTACTGGGGACCGGGCTCTTTCTCCTCCTCCATGATCGGCACCTGGACCAGGCCATAGTCCCGGGCGAGGTAGCTCCAGACGGGGTGGAAAACGATGAATGTCTTATTATCCTTTGCGGCAAAGGTCTGGTCAAATTCTCTATCCAGCGCTTTCATCCCCTCTATGAGTTCATCTCTATTCTTAAGATAATAATCTCTGTTTGCAGAATCGACCTGGATCAG
>DAIO01000139.1:0-4065 GCA_002498745.1 Methanosaeta sp. UBA533
TCAAATTTGGACCGGCGGATACACCAAGCCTCTTTTCTATCTCTTCGAAAGGCACCTTGAGGTAAATAACAGTACCAGCCGATATTAAATGCTCCATTGCTCGGGGGCTCATAACCACACTGCCGCCGTGGCAATAACCGAATTCCTGCAACTGAGAAATAAGTCGAGTCTCGCTGAATTTTTGAAAAATCTACCGAAACGATTAAATGAATCGATGCATTCTGCAGCAACTATGAGACTAATAGCTCTTTGCGCAATGCTTTTCGTTTTCACAGCCATTGCATTCAGCGCATCATCCGCAGAAGACAAAACCAGCAAATCTATGAATAATAGCTCATCCCTTTCAGAACTAATCGATTTCGTAAAGGAAGCTCGTGATTATGCACGTGAAGAGGATAGAGAGAGTGCATGTCAGGAATTCAGCAATAAGACCGGCAAGTTCGTGCGAGGGGATCTCTACATTTATGCATACGATTTTCAGGGGATAAATGTCGCTCATCCCTTCCGCCCCGATTTCATAGGCGAAGACAAGATCAATTTGACTGATCCGAATGGAGTGGCCTTGATAAAAGACCTGGCTGACTGCTCCTGCAGAGGCGAAGACTCTACATATTTCATATTCCCTAATCCGGATCACGGCTCCGAAGATGAGCTGAAGATCGGCTATGCGGCCAAGGTTGATGAAAACTGGTGGGTGGGCTCTGGCGTCTATTTATCAGATCTTCCGGTCTTCTTTCCACTAGAGTCAAGAGAGAATCTGGTATCCTTCGTGGATGAAGCGGTAAAATACGCAGAGGAGAACGGAAGAGATGCGGCTCTGCAGGCATTCAATGACAGGAACGGCTCATTCGTTCGAGGGAACCTCTACATCTTTGCCTACGACTTCAATGGCACAGCTCTGTCGCTGCCCTATCAGCCTGAGCTTTTGGGATCAGACCGCTTGGATGCAAAAGACGCAAATGGCGTGCGATTCGTACAAAATAGCATTGATCAGGCAAAGAGAGGGAGAGGCTATCTATATTACCTCTATGCCAATCCCAGCAAGAATATGGAGGAAGAACTCAAGCTGGGCTATGTCAGGAGCGTTGACAATAACTGGTGGCTTGGTGCAGGAATCTACGCATCGGAATCAAATGCCACAAATGCCACAAGCTCAACATATCTGGGTGAGATCGGCCGCAATTGAATCGATAAATCAATAAGAAAATGGCGTGCGGGCTCCTTTCTGCATAATTGGAGTCGCACGCTCCATAAGCTTTTGTGACCATTTATTTCTAACCCAAAAGGCGCTTTTTCATTCAGCTATAATCAATCATTGCCCCCGCAGTGATTTGCCTTCCTTCGCATTTCTGCTCCCATTTGAGCTGCCATGGTCTGATTAAGTTTTACGTCCCTGCCGCAAGGATGCTTTCCCAATTCGCAGAAAATGGCGAAGTGATCCAGCCACTGAGGATGATCCGGGGCGGTCTCGATGAAGCTCACAAGGCTCTTGATCTGCTCCACAGTCTTGGGGTGGAGCTCATGCTCGATCACGCAAGCATCCTCGTCCGCAATCTGTTCAGGGACGCCGATGAACTTCAGGAATGCAAATATCGTGTCATGACGGTCCTTGATGACGCGTCCGATCTCCTCGCCTTCTGCGGTAAGATATAGTCCTTCGTTCTTCTTGTAGATGAGATATCCCCGATCGTTCAGCTTTTTGACCATCTCTACGACCGAAGGTGGCTTGGTTCCCAGCTCCTTGCAGATATCCCTGATCCTGACATGCCCCTTCTCCTGGGATATGACGTAGACAGCCTCAAGGTAGTCCTCTGCCTTTCTGGATAAATCGCTTTTCATATCTACTCTAGGTAAATTTGATCGACGTTAATATCAATATTCCTGCAATTTCAATCTTTACGGCCTCGCACCGTTCGCTAGCCGTATCGCTTATCAGGCAGCGTTTATTTACCAGGCCATTCCTCTGGTCATCTTCCTCATCATCGGCACCAAAGGCAGCGCTACGATCAGGAGGACAGTGGCTGGAGAGATTTCGGATAGCGCCGCGAAATCCTCCACCTCTCCCAGGAGGTACATTAGCCAGTCTGCTCCCGTCATAAGCAGATAGAGCCCACCCACGGCTCCTGAGAGGAAAAGTCCTCCCATAAGAAAGGACAGCCCTTCTCTTCGGCCTGAAACGAGGCTCTTTGCTCCCATCAGATATGTCGCCGATATCACCAGAAGAACCGCAATGCTCAAAATTCCTCCTGGGAACGATTCCCGGCCTCCAATCGTTTCTGCAAGGGCTTGTGCTCCGTATCCGACTCCCAATACAAGGGCGTATATGCCCAGCAATCTTCCTGTTCTAACGCTAAATTCTTTCATATTTTGTTTCCATAATCGCCATTTATCGGCTTTAAGCGGCTCTAGCTCAATCCCAATAGCCTTCCTGCACCGATGATCATACCTGCGATGATGAAGGCCAGCACAGTCTGGTATACAAGTGCAAAGGCAGGCCATCGAATCGAGTTCGTCTCCTTCGCAATCGTCCCGATAACCGCAACGCATGGCACGTATATCAGTACAAAGGCCATGAATGCGAAGCCTGTTAGCGGCGTGAAGACCCCCTGGCTCACCAGCGCATCTCCCAGGCTGGCCTCCTCGGCTCCAAGCAAAATGCCGTAGGTCCCGACTACCACCTCTTTAGCGACAAGGCCGAACAGGAGCGCCACGGCAGCCATCCAGTCCCACCCGAAGGGCTGAAACAGCGGCTCAATTGCATGTCCTATCCAGGCGATGTAGGATTCAGCTATCACCTGGCCGCCGGATGTCGCCTCCCAGGGGTGAACAGATAGGAACCAAACAAGGATGGCAGCTCCAAATATGATCGTTCCCGCCTTTTTCAGGAACATTTTGCCCCGGGACCACATATGGAGGACGGCAGTGCGCGCTTTCGGAACGGCATATGTGGGCAGCTCCAAGACGAAGGGCGACGGCTCTCCCTTGAAGAGAGTCCTTCTAAATATCAGGGCCATTGCAACCGCAAGCATGATTCCCAGAGCATATACGGCGAAAACGGCAGTTCCAGCATAAGCCGCACCGTAAAGCGCTCCGGCTATCAGCACGTACACAGGAAGCCTGGCGCTGCAGCTGATGAGAGGGGAGATCAGCATTGTGATCATCCTATCCTTTTCGTTATCCATGCTGCGGGCGGCCATGATTGCCGGGACGTTGCAGCCAAAGCCGATCATCAGCGGTATGAACGAACGGCCGTGCAGGCCCAGGTGATACATGAACCGGTCCATCACGAAAGCGGCTCGTGCCATATATCCGCTGTCCTCCAGAATCGAGAGCGCCAGAAAGAGGCCGAAGATCGGCGGAATGAAGACCAGCACCGATCCCAGGCCGCCGATTATGCCCAGGGAGACAAAGGATGCTAGATAGGGATTGGATATGATCTGATCCGACCAGGCTCCGAGCATCTCAAAGATCATCTCGATAATGACCACAAACGGCTCTGAAACGGCAAACGCGAACTGGAACATCGTCCAGAGCATTGTCAGGAATATCGGTATGCCCAGATACTTATTCAAGAATACCTGGTCCAGCATATCCGATAAAGTAAATATCTCTTCGCTGCCCTTCTTAACGGTAGAGTCCATTATCGATGCTATCCTCTCGTATCTCCTTTGCGCAAGGGCAGAGCTTAGGTTTTCAGCGTATTCGCTCATTTTATTGCCACCTCTCCGGCTTCAATTATGCGTAGAATCTTCACCAACTGGGACGATGATAGATCTGCTCTCATCTGTTCCATGATCCTCTCATCTCCCTCTAGCATCTTTATGACCAGCCATCTCTTTGGATATTTCCCATTGAGCGCTGTGCACTCTTTGATTACCTCCTCAACTTTGTTTATCAGCTGCTCGATATCGTCTCCGTAATTTATTGCAGATCTGGGGCCTTCCGCCCTTTTCTGACCTGCGACATCGACTATCGAATCCTTCAGCTCTTCCAGGCCCTCGCCGGCGATTGCAACCGTCGGAACTACCGGGCAGCCCAACAGCCGGGAGAGCTTCTCCACATCAA
>DAIO01000196.1:0-3177 GCA_002498745.1 Methanosaeta sp. UBA533
CCAGTCCGAGGCTCAGGTCCTCCTCCTCATGGACCGGTTCAAGAGCTCGGATTACGTCAAGATGTTCTATGAGGTATGCCCTGAAGCCCAAACCAGCAAACCGGGGGAGATCCACTCCGATAAGCTGCCCTTCCTGAGAACAGCAGTGCTGATCAGGGGGGAGAAGCAATCCAGCATGTACACCTGGGAGGAAGTGCTCCGCATGGGAGAGGAGATTCCAGATGAGGTTCTGGCGGAGAGGCAGGCGAGCCTTGACTTCGACGATCCCATCAACATTCAGTATACATCGGGTACGACAGGATTTCCCAAGGGGGTGGTCCTGACCCACCATAACATACTGAACAACGGCTACTTCATCGGAGAGTGCATGAAATTCACGGAAGAAGACCGGCTATGTATACCGGTCCCCTTCTATCATTGCTTTGGCATGGTACTCTCCAATATGGCCTCTGTGACTCACGGGACCACCATGGTCCTGCCGGCAGAGCACTTCGACCCCGTATCCACCCTTTCCGCGGTAGAAAAGGAGCGCTGTACCGCGGTGCATGGAGTTCCCACCATGTTCGTGGCTGAGCTTGAGCACCCCGATTTCAGCAAGTTCGATCTGAGAAGCCTGCGCACGGGAATCATGGCCGGATCGCCCTGTCCCATTGAGTTCATGAAAAAGGTGAGCACCCTGATGAACATGCGTGAAGTGGTGATAACCTACGGCCAGACCGAGTCCTCCCCAGGGATCACCATGTCATCCACCGACGACTCGCTGGACCTGAGGGTCTCGACTGTTGGAAAGCCCATGCCCCATACAGAGATGAAGATCGTGGATCCGAAGACGGGAAAGATCGTTCCCCGTGGGGAGACGGGCGAGATCTGTGCCCGAGGCTACATGATCATGAGGGAATACTACAACAATCCCGTGGCTACCGAGCAGTGCATAGATGAGGAGGGCTGGCTGCATACTGGCGACCTGGGGACGCTGGACGAGAACGATTACTGCAAGATAACCGGCCGGCTCAAGGACATGGTGATTCGAGGAGGAGAGAACATCTATCCCCGAGAGATCGAGGAGTTCCTCTACACTCACCCCGCCATCAGCGATGTGCAGGTCATCGGCGTCCCGGACAAGAAGTATGGCGAGGAGCTGATGGCCTGGATCAAGCTCAAGAATTGCACATCTGCCACCCCGGAGGAGATCAAAGCCTTCTGCAAGGGCAGAATCGCGCACTTCAAGATCCCCAGGTATATCAAGTTCGTAGACGATTTCCCCATGACGGTCAGCGGAAAGATTCAGAAGTACAAGATGAGAGAGGATTCGATCAAGGAGCTGGGGCTGGAGGAAGCGGCGGAGATGAAGACGGCCTGAGGCCGGATGGAGAGGCGTTTTTGCCTTCAATTTTTGAGCCCTCGGTGGCCCATCTCTTTTCTCTTCTCGGCATCATTCATCTCATCAATTCACCATCAGAGATTACATAAATCATAGAATACATAATCCGTTCCAGCATCATTCTAGCTTTTATATTTCACTATCTATATCCTACGCCTTGAATCATATTGGAACACATCTCCGAAGACGGCTGGGCTATCTTATTATTAGCATTCGCCATATTTAACTTTGTCTTTGCGATTTATGCTCTCTATCAGGAGAGGCAGGATATGATTGAGTTGAATGAATACAAAAATATAGGTGCAGTTGGAGGATTCAAGGCTTTGAAGATTTAGGCCTGCACATATTTCCCGCAAACAATAATATCCCTGAAAATTTCACAGCAGGATTCTTACGCTACTTCCTTCCGTTTGGGATCATAAGCTAATTGTTATATCTCATAACGAGATACACTGCTTTTCAATAATCGAGTCAATTTCATTTATCTGCAAAAACCGAATGGTATTAGAATGGCAGATCGCCAGGAGGCGGGATGAACAGGATAGTTCGGCGAGAGGAGATGGCAGGGGGGAGGATGGTGCTCAATGAGATTGAGGCCCCAAAGATCGCCCGTGTGGCCCAGCCCGGGCAGTTTGTGATGCTCAGGGCAAATGAATTAGGGGAGAGGGTGCCGATGACAATCTCGGATACAAATCAAGAGAAAGGGACCATTACCATCATATTCTCCGTTGTAGGCTGGTCCACCGCCCTTTTCAAGACCCTGCAGGTGGGAGACTCCTATCAGAATGTGGTTGGACCCCTGGGCCGGCCTACTGAGGTGGAGGCAGCGGGAACGGCAATTTGCGTTGGCGGGGGCACGGGCGTTGCCGTTCTCTATCCCATTGCCAGGAAGCTAAAAAGCAGAGGAAGCAGGGTGATAAGCATCATCGGAGCACGAAATGATGAGCTGATCATCCTGAGACGAGAGATGGAAACGGCCTCCGATGAGCTGCTGGTCTGCACAGATACCGGCACCATTGAACGCAATGCTCTGGTCACCGACCTATTGATAGAGGTGCTGGATAGGGAGACTCCGGATGTGGTGGTGGCTATCGGGCCGATCCCGATGATGAAGAGGGTTAGCGAGATCACCAAGCCCCTCGGGATCAAGACCATAGTTAGCCTGAACCCCATCATGATCGACGGTACGGGAATGTGCGGCAGCTGCCGGGTGGAGGTTGACGGCCAGATGAGGCTGGCCTGTGTGGAGGGCCCGGAGTTCGACGGCCACAAAGTGAACTTCGATCTGCTCATGGAACGGCTGCAGTCCTTCCAGGAAGAGGAGGTGCAGGCCCTGGAGGCTCACGGAGTGACTGAGCTGCACAGCTGCAGGATGGAAGAAGTGATCCGGAAAAAGGAGAGGGAGCTGGAAAAGGACTGAAGAGTGACCCGAATCTGCAAAAAAGAGCACTCAACCATCCAGCCGGAACTCCCGCGGCCAAAGACCATCTCCGTTCGAGCGATCAGGGATGATTAGAGCCTCTTCTAAACGGTCCAGAATCATCTCATCCACCTCCGACGTCCTGATCCTGAAGACCTCAGCCAGGATCTCCTTTGCCGTCTCCAGCTCCAGAGCCGCCTGGTCTGCCTGGCGGGAATTGCTGCCGACGGGAGATTTCTGGGGGCGGGCCAGCTTTTCCATGATGGATGACAGTGCTTCCATGGAGAACAACTGCTACGTATAAGATTAAGTACTTTTGCCAAAAAACAATATCTATAAACCATTTTTACATAATAGAAAGTATGAATAAGATACA
>DAIO01000029.1:0-7138 GCA_002498745.1 Methanosaeta sp. UBA533
TGGGAAGTCAACATGGTCTGAAAAGAGGCCTCATCAAGATAGACGAGGTGAAGACAGTTGAGTAGCTCTCCTGGGAGCGAGGAGGAGATCAGAAGGCTCCTGGCTGCATATGAGCAGTATCAGGCTCAGGCGGACGGAATCTCCCATCAGCTCGGCCTGAGCCAGATCGCTGCCCAGGGTCTGGAAAGTGCTCTCGCAGCAGTTGATGCTCTGCAGGAGTCTGAGGTCGGTCAGGAGATTCTGGTTCCCATAGGCTCTGGATCTTTCATCCACGGCAAACTCGCCTCCAAGGAGAATGTGATCTTGAATGTCGGGGCAGGCGTGAGCATAGAAAAAAGATCTGAAGAGGCCATAGAGATCCTGAAGACTCGGAAGAATGAGGTTCTTGAGGGCTCGAAAAAGCTCACGGAAGTGCTTGCCAAGATCGATCAAGAGATGCAGAAGATTCAGGGCATAATGCAGCAGTACGAAAGCCGCCTCAGCAGTGGCCAGGGGAGCGAAGGGGTTGTTTAACCGGTTCAAAGAGAAGCTCTCCGGCTTTAAGGAGGCCCTGTCTGCCAAGGTCGCTGAGAAGGTTTCAGCCAAGGGCTCGAAGGGAGCAGCACAGCCAGAAGAGATCAAGGCGGAGGATAGGCCTGCTCTGGAGGCTCCGGATGCCGGCAGAAAGGATTCGAAGGCAAAGGAGCCCAAAATGGGGGCATCTTCTGGATCTGTTTCGAAGGAACCCATGGCTAAGCCCTCGGATAATGGAGAGTCTAAAAATAAGAAAGGCAGATTCTCATTCCTGCAGAAGGCCAAGACCCTGGTCTTCGAGCAGGAGATAATTTTAGAGGAGAAGGATCTGGAGGAGCCCATGTGGGCCCTGGAGATGGCCCTCATGGAGAGCGATGTCGCCCTTCCGGTGGCCGAGGAGATCGTAAGAGAGGTCAAGTCCGATCTGGTTGGGAAGAAAAAGAAGATCGGTTCGGACACCGGCCAGCTGGCTGAGGACTCTCTTAGAAATGCGCTGATAACCCTTCTATCCAAGAACCACCTGGACTTCGATGAGTACATCCGGGCGAAGGATAAGCCGGTCAAGATCCTGTTCGTGGGAGTGAACGGCACCGGTAAGACGACCAGCATCGCCAAGGTGGCCAAGTATCTCATGGATCAGAGCTACTCTGTGGTCCTTGCCGCTGGCGATACCTTCCGGGCGGGAGCCATTGAACAATTAGAGGTGCATGGCAACAATCTGGGGCTGAAGGTGGTCAAGCACAAGACCGGTGGAGATCCGGCAGCGGTGATCTTCGATGCCATCGAGTATGCCCGGGCCCATAACAAGGATGTAGTCCTGGCGGACACGGCTGGCAGGCTGCATACCAATATCAACCTCATGGATCAGATGAAAAAGATCGTCCGGGTTACCACCCCCGATCTGCTGATATTCGTGGATGAGGCAATAGCAGGCAACGATGCCGTTGAGAGGGCGAGGCTGTTCAATGAGTCAGTGCCCATCGGCGGATCGATTCTCACCAAGACGGATGCCGACGCCAAGGGCGGATCTGCCATATCCATCGCTTATATAACCGGCAAGCCAGTGCTCTTCTTGGGAGTGGGACAGACCTATCCCGACCTGGTGAAGTTCGAGCCCGAATGGCTGGTGAATAGATTGATGGGTGAGGCAGAGGCTTAAATTTTTAGAGTTGACCGGCCGAGCTTGAGCTCTTCTTTATTCCCAAATTATATTGATGATCCCGTCTCATCTGCCCTGGCCAGGGCAGAATTGGCTTCGTCAAGACTGCCCAGTCCCATCTGAGCCGCTCG
The DNA here is from genome assembly GCA_002498745.1 of Methanosaeta sp. UBA533. Classification (GTDB taxonomy): domain Archaea; phylum Halobacteriota; class Methanosarcinia; order Methanotrichales; family Methanotrichaceae; genus Methanothrix. The sequence continues at coordinate 1,804 of DAIO01000029.1, forward strand.
CTTGCAGCTGTAAGCCTCTGCCGTATCCGGATCGATCTGGATGGCCTTTTCCGCAGAAGATAACGCCAGATCGTACTCCGACCGGTTGATCAGCGCATTGCAGCGGTTGCACCAGGCCAGGGCGGACTGGGGATCGATCTCGGTTGCCCTGTCATATGCTGCCACCGCCTGATCATGCCTATTCAATTGAAAGAGCACATTTCCCTCGTTGATCCAGGCCCTGGCGTCTTCACCATTCAGCTCCGTGGACCTGATGGATGCCTCCAGTGCCTCATCGTATCTTCCCAGGATGTACAGGACTACGCCCCTGTTGTACCAGGCTTCCGAATTCTGCGGCTCGATATCGATTACCCTGTCGAAAGCGACCAGGGCCTCATTGTTCCTGCCCTGCTGTGTCAAAGCGACGCCTTTGTTGTACCAGGCCCGGGCATAATCAGGATAATCCAGGATGTAGCGGTCGAACTCTGCTATGGCCTCATCATACCGGCCCTGCTCGGCCAGGTCAATCCCCTTATTGTAGCAGTTGATGCTTTCTTCCTCACCCGAAGCGGGTGCGCAAAAGCCGAATTGAGCTATTAGTGAGATATGCATCAGAACAGCGACAGAAACCAGGATATAGATAAAACTCCCTTTGATGATCATTCCTCCCCAAGGATGTCCATCCGCATATCTGGAGAAAAAGATTTTGGAGGCCCTTATTGCTCTCCTTTTCATCAGTACGACGGGAATAGATGCCGTCTTATCAATGTCTTGTAGGCAAAGGCGAGCAATAATCCTGCCATGAAACCTCCAATGTGAGCCCAGTAGGCCACACCACCGCCTTCTGCAACCACCCCCAAAGAGGCCACACCGCTGAATAGCTGGATGACAAACCATACGGTGATGAAGAGCAGCGCTGGGATCTTGGTGATGCGGTAGAAGAATCCGAAGAATATAAACAGGCGTACGGTGCCCGTGGGCAGGAGGATAATGTACCCGGCCAGAACCCCAGAGATTGCCCCGCTGGCCCCCACATTGGGGATGGTTGAAGCTGGGTCCGCGGCGATCTGGGCGGCTGATGCCGCAAGGCCGCAGAGCAGATAGAAGATCAGATAGGGTATGGGGCCCAAGAGGTCCTCCACGTTATCGCCAAATACGGCGAGAAAGACCATGTTGGATAGGATATGCAATATGCCCGCATGGACGAACATGGAGGTGAAGAATGTTGAATAGGCTGGCAGCATGCTGCTCTGGCCGCTTAGGACATCGGCAGGCACCAGGCCGAAGGTATTGAAGAAGGCCTCTACTCCCGGTGATCCCTCCGTGAACAGAATGAATATCTCATAGAGGAAAAAGAGGACGTTAATTGCCACTATTGCAGCCGTTACCGCCGGGAAACTCTTGCGCGGTATGATCTCCTCTGTGCCCACTGGTGCGAACATATTTCACCTCAAACTTGTTCTTCTCTTGTACTCTATTAGGCGCTTGTATGTGCTCTCTTCGGCTCTTTTACTTGCTATAAAATTACCTATCAATATACTTATCCGATGCATCGAGAATGGACAACTCATTCGATGGTATCCGATCAGCCAATAGCAAAAGATAAATAACTCTCAAGACGAACCAATACCTATGGCCAATATGATCAGAACGACCCTATTGCTGGCCGGTCTGACAGGGATTTTGCTGCTGATCGGCGGCTTTCTCGGTGGAAGAGGTGGCATGTTCATAGCCCTAATCTTCTCCATTTTGATGAACTTTGGAACTTATTGGTACAGCGACAAATTGGTCTTGAAGATGTATAAAGCCCGCGAGCTCACAATAGCGGAGGCTCCGGAGCTCTTCGGCATGGTGGAGAATCTGGCCGCCAACGCCGGCCTTCCCATGCCCAGGCTTTATGTGGTCGATAATCCCATGCCCAATGCCTTCGCTACGGGCAGGGATCCCAAGCACGCAGCAGTCGCCGTTACCACCGGGATCACCAGGATCCTCAATAAGGACGAGCTGGCAGGAGTGATCTCCCATGAGCTGGCTCATGTCCGGAATCGGGACACTCTGATCAGCACTATAGCGGCTACCCTTGCCGGTGTGATCACATTTATGGCCAACATGGCCCAGTGGTCGCTGATCTTCGGCGGGGGGGACGATGATGGCCCCAACCCCCTGGGAGTTTTAGCCATGGCCATCCTGGCCCCCCTTGCCGCCACCATTGTCCAGCTGGCGATATCCAGGGGCAGAGAGTTTGAGGCCGATGCCGGTGGAGCGAAGATTAGCGGCAAACCCCTCTCTCTGGCCAATGCCCTGGCCAAGCTGGAGTCGGGCAACAATGCCGTGCGTTCGGACGTGAACCCATCCACAGCTCATATGTTCATCGTCAATCCCCTCAAAGGAAAGGCAGTGGCGTCGCTCTTCTCCACCCACCCCAGCACAGAGGAGAGGATCGCCCGGCTCAGATCCATGTAAATCAAGTGATTATGACTGGTATCGACAAAAAGGTTTATAACGATTTTTACTCGGCCGATATCGATTCTGCCGGTGGGGAGGCGCTTTTCAGGGCATCCTTTGCCCTTCGACCGCACAAAGCGCAGATTCCCTCCAGATCAAAGCTCGATCCGATTACAGTGAAGTTCGCCTTCTTGGAGACATTTTTCACCAATTTCTGCATTATCGGGTCCATCCAATCGGTGACGCTACCGCACTGAAGGCAGACCAGGTGCGCATGGGGCTCTGTATTGGGGTCATACCTGGTTTGAGATTGAGGCAGGTTCAACTCACAGATCAGGCCGGTCTTTTTTAGAATTTTTATTGTGGTGTAGATGGTGGCCAGGCTTACGGTGGGATGGGTCTTCTTGACTTCCTGATATGTCTTCTGCGCTGAAGGATGCTCATGATTGCGCAGTATGTATCTGCTGATGGCTATCCTCTGGGGAGTGGCTCGATAGCCACTGTTGCGAAATGTCTTTATGATGGTTGAGTCCAGGCTGTCTGCATTGATCATAGTAATTATTAGCTAATAATCACTCTTAAATAAACATATCCCCTATGGGGAGAGGGACGCCAATCCAGTGAGATCCCTGTCCGATCTCACAGAATCAAATATATATGATAGAGAGGAGTTATTAAATATGTGCGAATCTGATAGACCCGGCCCATCGAGGGGATTTGAGCATAGCGGTTTTCACCATATGAGCCACCATATGGGAGATAAAAGCGGCTTCCCATTGATTGGAGATAAGTTCCCTTCCATGGAGGTCAAGACCACCCATGGCATGATCAAGTTGCCAGATGCATATTCCGGAAAGTGGTTAGTCCTTTTCAGCCATCCTGGGGACTTCACCCCCGTCTGCACCACTGAATTCGTGGCCTTCCAGAAGATGAGAGGCGACTTCGATAAGCTGAACTGCGAGCTGATCGGCCTTTCTGTTGATCAGGTGTTTGCTCATATGAAGTGGACCCAGTGGATCAAAGAGAACCTGAAAGTGGAGATCACCTTCCCCATAATCGCCGACGACCTGGGCAAGGTGGCCATGAGGCTGGGGATGATCCATCCCAGCAAGGGCGCCAATACCGTCAGGGCGGTATTCATCATCGATCCCGAGGCCACAATTCGCCTGATACTCTTCTATCCCCAGGAGATAGGAAGGAACATGGGCGAGATCATCAGGGCTCTTGAGGCGCTGCAGGTCGTGGACAAGAATAAGGTAGCAACTCCCGCAAACTGGCCCAACAACGATTTCCTCGGCGACCAGGTAATAGTGCCTCCACCGGCGGATGAGAAGGCTGCCGCCAGCAGAAAGACAGGCGGCGGCATGGTCTGTGAGGACTGGTGGTTCTGCCATAAGAAGCTGTGAGCAGACAAATGATGAGATTGAAAATCAAGGTGATTTTATATGGCTGATAAGAAAAAATACACCCTGCCCGAACTGCCCTATGCTGGCAATGCCCTGGAGCCCCATATCACCCAGGCCCAGCTGGTGCTGCATCATGACAAGCATCATGCCGCCTATGTGAACGGCGCCAATGCCATACTGGAAAGGCTGGATAAGGCGCGGGAATCCGGATCGGACATCGATATGAAGGCTACTTTGAAGGAACTCTCTTTCCAGGCGGGAGGCCATGTGCTGCACAGCTTATTCTGGGCGAACCTCGCCCCTGCCTCCAAAGCTAAGAAGGAGCCTGATGGCGTTCTGGCCGAGGTTCTGAAAAAGGAGTTCGGATCCTTCGAGCGCTTTAAGAAGGAGTTCACCACTGCCGCCGTAAGCACAGAGGGCTCCGGATGGGCGGCCTTATCCTGGTGCGGCATGACCGGCAGGCCAATCATTATGCAGATTGAGAAGCATAATGTGAACGTCTATCCCATGTTTCGCATCCTCATGGTCCTGGATGTCTGGGAGCATGCCTACTACCTGGACTACAAGAACGAGAGGGCCAAGTTCGTTGAGGCCTTCTGGAACATCGTGAACTGGGATGAGGTAAACCGAAGGCTGGAGGCAGTAATTAAATAATCACCTCCTTTCACCCTTTTTTTGGGCAGAGTCCTGAAAGCCTGGCATTTTATCATGAAATTTGGCCCTGTGCAATTAGCCATTCTTCTAGCTGAAACCTTCTGCTCGCAGATGACTGAAAACAAAGGCCTTAAGATGAAGGAAGGCATTAACACATTCATGGAGTCGGTTGAAGAGAGGGCAAAAATGCAGCTTTTGGCGATTGAGATGGCCTACAACATCAAGATCCGGAACAAAGATGATGTCGCCAGGATCATTGCCGCCAGCAGCAGGGATAAGTCGGATGTCTTGATGGCATGCTCATCCATCAGCACCTGGATTGCCAGAAACGGCATATCTGGAGAGACTGTGCTTCCCATCGATATTGTGATGCAATCCATGAAGGCGGCCAATGACATCGATAGAGGTTGACGGCAGACGGATCGAGGTGCCTTCTGGCTTCTCAGTTAAAGAGGCTCTGGAGAAGCTCGGATATAATATCACATTGCATCCTTCCGACAAGGGACTATTCATGCCCTGCCAGGTGGGAGGCTGTTGGGCCTGCGCTCTGAAGATAGATGGAGAGGCAAGGCCGGCCTGCACTGCGCAAGTGCAAGAGGGAATGAGGATAAGGACTGCAGCGCCCATGGGGACGCCTCGCAGGATGGTGGCAGGCTTCATGGGCCATAAGACTGGAGGTGTGGGCACACCCTGGTGGCTGGAGAGTGGCATGGGCTTTATAGAAGCGGTCTGCTTCACCTCAGGCTGCAACCTCTGCTGCCCCCAGTGCCAGAACTGGCGGTATGCCTTTATGGACGCAGGCGAGCTCCTCACCCCAGAGGAGGCGGCGGAGAGGATGACTGAGACCAAAA
>DAIO01000130.1:0-22187 GCA_002498745.1 Methanosaeta sp. UBA533
AGACCAGGTCGCTTTGCACACCCAGGAGAGGATCTTCAAGCAGCGGATCGATGCCTATTGGACAAGGCCGAGGTCGCTAGGTATATCTCATCGAATACAGGTGGCACAGATCTGCCTCTCAGAGATGCCGATTTCATCCTGATCTTTGGCGGATCTTCCGAAAGATCTATCCCTGATATGAAGAGAGGGTCTCCTGAGTATCCTGATGAGAGTGCCACCCTGATCTATCAAGTTGAGAATATTGGTGCGGGCCACACATTCACACTATCAGGGCCAGGGATACATTCTGAGTGCCAGGTAGCAATAGAAGGGATTGATCTTGAAGAAATCGGCGCTCTGGTCGAGGCGAATCAAGACTTTCCAATGGGACTCGATGCCATATTCGTGGATAGGACTGGCAAGTTCATCTGCCTGCCACGCTCGACTAAAGTGAGGCCTTGATATGGGATATATGGCAGCGAGGGGCGGGGAGAAAGCCATTGAAAATGCAAAGAATGTCCTGGAATCGTTCAGGCAGGAGAACCGGCTGGCTGTAGATCAGGTGATGGGCGAAGGAAGCCTGTACTCCAAAGACCTGGCACGAATTGCAGTAAGACAGGCCGAAGGCGACCTCATAGAAGCATCATTCCTGGTACGAGCATACCGATCTACCCTCGCCAGAATCGGACATTCAGAGCCGATCGACACCCGTGAGATGCAGGTCATTAGAAGAATATCATCTGCGTTCAGGGATATACCTGGAGGCCAGATCCTAGGTCCTACCAGGGATTATACTCAGAGGCTGCTTGAGTTCGAGCCTTCTTCTGAGAATCAGGACAGGCTTGGGGATAGAGTGACTGAAGATCCGCCTTGTCTGGAGAAGGTTTCAGACGATCTGAAAAGAAAGGGGCTGCTTTCCATGCCAAAGGCAGTGGATGCTGAGCCTTTTGACATCACTAGAGACGCTCTGGAGTTCCCTCTTCCCAGGAGTGCTCGACTTCAGGCTCTGTCCAGGGGCGAGAGCGGTGCTATGATGGCACTGGCTTACTCATCCCTTCGCGGTTATGGATCGGTTCACCCTACGGTCGCAGAGCTGAGGGTTGGATATGTGAATATAAGGATAAAACATCCTCATACCGGGAAATCTGTCTGCTTAGGCAAGATCCTGGTGACTGAATGCGAGGGAATACTTTCATCGAGCATTGGCTCGGTTCACCTGGATGAGCAGTCCAGGTTCTCTCTGGGGTACGGACTTGTATTTGGCCAGAATGAGAGAAAAGCGATATCTATGGCCATACTCGACGGGACCACAAGCTCAGATCACCCGAAAGCCCCAGCTGAAGATCAGGAGTTTGTCTTCTACCACATAGACGGAGTGGATGCCATGGGGTTTGTTGAGCATTTAAAGCTGCCTCACTATGTCACATTCCAGTCCAGCTTAGACATTGCAATCAAGGCCCGGAAGGAGGAAGATGTTAGGCTATAACTATGCGTTCTTAGATGAGTTCACAAAGCGGGAGATCCGGCGGAAGATACTGAAGGCGGTGGCCATTCCCGGCTACCAGGTTCCTTTCGCCTCCAGGGAGATGCCGATATCCAAGGGCTGGGGAACCGGAGGTCTGCAGCTCACTCTCTCGCTTATTGGCGACTCAGACATGCTGAAGGTTATAGATCAAGGTTTTGATGAGAGCGTAAATGCAGTGAACATAAAAAAGCTGGTCATGCGGGTGACCAGTGCTAAAACTACCAGCTCCACGAAGGACGCGACTATAATACAGACCCGGCACAGGATACCCGAAGAGGGCCTAGAGGATCATCAGATCATGGTATTTCAGGTGCCTGTCCCCGAGCCTCTGCGAACCATAGAGCCCAGCGAAGAGAAGACCAGGAGGATGCATGCTGAAGGGGATTATAGCAAGATATGGCTCTACCTCTATGAGAACATCGTCCTGCAAGGCCAGGTGATGTTTGGAGCTGCGTATCCTGTTATGGTAAACGGGCGATACCTCATGGATCCAAGCCCCATACCCAGATGGGACGTGCCAAAGCTCGACATGGCAGGCTTCCTCTCACTCTTCTGCGCTGGTCGGGAGAAGAGGATCTACGCTTTACCACCCTACACTAGGGTTGAGCCTCTGGAATTTGAAGATCATCCCTTTGAGGTCGAGAACTTCCATGGAGCTGCTTGTTCCCTTTGCGGATCTTGCGATACATACCTCACAAGATCTGCAGACGATAAGGGGAACGAGACCTGGAGCTGCTCTGATACCAGCTTCTGCAAAAAGATCGCCGACTTGAATAGAACTCACAGAAGATCTGAGTTGAACTGTGCCATAAGCAGGTTTGTCTAGCGGTGGAGGGTGGAATGAACGGTCTATTAAAGGTGGAGAACTTTACAAAGATATTCGGAGATGGGTGCCCGCACTGCCTGAACCTCACTGACGAATCGAGCAACATCTGTCCAAAGTGTGGATCTGTAGTTGGGTGCGCGGGCATCTCTTTTGAGGTGATGCCAAACGAGATACTGGGGATTGTAGGAGAGAGCGGGTCTGGCAAGAGCACAATTCTAAAGGGCCTGTACTTCGATCTGGTGCCGACCAGCGGTTCAGCGTACCTGAAATCTTATGAGAAAGGAGACATCTTCCAGGCCAGCCCTCAGGACAGGAGATTTCTTAGAAACTTCCGGATGGGCATGGTATATCAGACACCCGAGCTCGGCCTCATGATGGGAGTCACTGCTGGAGGAAATATTGCAGAGAGGCTCCTGGCCCGCGGCTGGAGAGATATCTCCAGACTCAGAAGCAGGTCTGCCCGGTTGCTTGAGAGGATGGAGATCCCAATAGGTCGGATGGACAATGCTGCAGGCAACTTCAGCGGCGGAATGCAGCAGAGGGTCCAGATCGCCAAGGCCCTGGCCAACCAGCCAGAGATACTCCTGCTTGATGAGCTCACAACTGGCCTAGACGTCTCTGTGCAGGCCAGGATACTGGACCTCATAAAAGAGATTCAGAGGGAGATGAGCGTTGCTATGCTCCTTGTAACCCATGACTTGGGGGTCATCAGGCTCATGGCTGAGAGGACAATGGTGATGAAGAACGGCAGGATGATAGAGGAAGGACTCACGGATCAGGTGCTCGAGGACCCTCAGTCCGAGTACGCCCAGCTCCTTGTCAATTCGGAGATTTGACGATGTTAGAAGTGAAAGACCTCTGCAAAGAGTTCGTCATACATCAGCAGGATAGGAGGATCGACGGCTTCCAGGGCATTTCCTTCGAAGCTGGCCGGGGTGACTTCTTTGGCATCTCAGGTCAGAGCGGTTCAGGAAAGAGCTCTCTTATAAAATGCATTTACCGCACTTACATTCCTACAAGGGGTAAGATCCTGTACAGGTCCAAGGAGGGTGGTGTTGTGGACCTGGCAAGCGTTCCAGTGCATGAAGTGCTGAGGCTCAGGATGAAGGAGATTGGATATGTCCCCCAGTTTCTCCACGTGGTGCCAAGAGTACCAGCTCTGGATATAGTTGCCGAGCCTCTGATTGTACGGGGAGTTGAAACTGATGAGGCCAAGTGCCGTGCAGCGCTCATTCTTGAGCGGCTCATGCTGCCTGATAAGCTCTTTGAGGCCTATCCATCAACATTCAGCGGGGGCGAGCAGCAGAGAATAAATCTGGCCAAGGCCATCATCGCCAGGTTCGACCTCCTCCTCCTGGACGAGCCAACAGCATCTCTGGATAGCGGGACTAAAGAGATTATAAGCGATATCTTAAGAGAAGAGGTGAGGCGGGGGGCAACTGCTATCTGCGTCTCTCACGACACCCATTTTTTGAACTCACTTTCAGATAGAATATTGGTGATGAAGTGCGGCAGAATGGAGGAGGTGTTAGGCATATGATCATAACAAACGCAAAGATCGTCACCCCAGGGGAGGTGATTGAGGGAAGCGTGGTGGTCGAGGATGGATGGATCGAGGATGTCGCTGCTGGGGAGGTGAGGGCCAGGGGTGAGGTAATCGATGCCAGGTCCAGATATCTGCTTCCAGGGCTTGTGGATATCCACGGAGACGACCTCGAGTTTGAGATAAGTCCTAGGCCGTTTGTCCGGTTCCCTGTTGATTATGCACTCATAAACCTCGACCGAAAGACCATTGGATGCGGCATCACTACAAAGTTACATGCCATATCCAACTATGAGGATGTGCTTAAGGGCAGGGACCCGGAAAAGTCTGCCGAGATATTGAGGACCCTATCTGAGATTGGGCCCAAGCTCATGGCAAACCACTGGATCCATGCTAGATGTGAGGTGAGGAGCGGTCTGTCTGATCTCTTCGATGTGATCGATGACTCATATGTCAAGCTGGTATCTGTGATGGACCACATGCCAGGGTCGGGGCAGTTCCAGAAGGATGAGCACTTCAAGAAATACTACCAGCAGGCTTATGGCATGAATGGGTGGGAGATCGAAGACCTGGTCAGATGCAAAGGAGAATACGATAAGATTGCCAATGTGGCCAGAGTGGTGGAAATAGCACGTGGGAGGGGCATTCCAGTGGCATCTCATGATGACGATTCCCAGGAGATGGTGGAGATGATCCACCAGATGGGTGCCGAGATATCCGAGTTTCCAGTGACCATTAGCGCTGCAAGGACGGCAAAAGAGCTGGGAATGATGGTCTCAATGGGTGCGCCTAACACAGTCCGGGGCAGGTCGTCAACTGGCAACTTAAGCGCTCTAGATGCCATCCATGAAGGACTGGTAGATATATTGTGCTCTGATTACAACCCCGCATCAATGCTCTATGCTCCATTTGTCCTCTTCCACAATGGACTGATGAAACTGGCAGAAGCTGTGAAGATGGTCTCTCTAAGTCCGGCCAGAGCCATAGGGATAAACGGTCAGGTCGGGTCTATAGAGGCTGGAAAGAGGGCTGATCTGGTGATGGTAGATGAAGTGAACAATATACCAGTAGTCTCAGAGACCATAGTTGGTGGAGTATCAGTTTACAGCTACGGAAGGATGATCGCGCCTTCGGCCAGCGAACGCATATGTAACTCACCCCAAATATAGAGTCTGCAATATGTGAGACTTCACCCTTGCTGCTCGGGGTCGCGCTTGAGAGCGAACTCTTCGGCGCTCAAATGACGGAAATCGCCGAGGCACTCTGCAAGCTTTGCGAGATATGATACGATCCAGGCTTTATCGTCCAGGCTTCTGCTAACAACCTCCATCTCACCGTCAGATACCTCCTTCAGGCGGTCCATGTCTTTCTCAATGGATGGGTCCAGAATCCTCCAATTCGCTCTATCATAGGTGAAGGCTACGGCCTGAATTGTGTTATCTTTGGGATGAATGAGGACAGCGCTTGCATCCGCCTTTGGGTCCTCTGCAAGCAGAGTCTCCTGGCCACTATCGAGATCAAGCGCCTTTAAGGCAGCAGTATCCCTCTCCCGGTTGTCGGTAAAGTAAAGCAATCGGCCGGTCTTGTCCATTCCTATGGGGCCTGAGAGATACGGAGAGTAGTCCTCAGAGTCAAGCCTTAAAATTCTCTCCCAGCTCCCGTTTCGGGGAACCAGATACTCCGCCCCTCCATCGGCAGTCAGGTTTAAGGCCAGTCGTACCTGAAAATGGTCATCTGTTATGAAACCCCCAAATCCTGGATTCTCCTGCAGAAGGGTTCTATTGCCGCTCGTTAGATTAATCCTGTAAATATCGAAGTATCTCGGGTCTCTTTCGTTAAGGATTACCAGGATCTCATCCGGGAAGTTGTGGCTGACCTTTTGGATTGCGGCCAGGCTTCCCTTAGGCGTGAGGCTCTCAGCTTCGCCTTTGCTTTGATTCGGATCGACCTTGAAAAGCCTCCACAACTCATCACCATCCCTATCCTGGAGGTAAAGAAGCTGATTGTTATATGCCCAGGCATAACTGCGGATGCCACGGTTCGTATCGTTAGTCACTGGCCTTGCCCCCAGGGGATCCTCGGCGGGGGCCACCCAGAGGTTGAGGACTCCGTTTACCGGAGCCAGATAGCTTATTTGGCTCCCGTCAGGGCTGATCTTGACGCTGGTTTTGTCCGGGTTGCCAAACAGTACCTGACGGGGGATTAAAGAGCCGTCTTCGCCGAGGGGGCTGGGACTGCAATGTCCATCTCTGGATAACAGAATGAGCATGGAAATCAGCAGCAATAATCTTGAAAGCTTTTTGATACTATCGCTAAAACTATGATCTCGGCTTCGTCTCACTTCAGATCCTCCTCCTCGAAAATGAATATCTCATCGATGCTGGCCTGCAAAGCCAGGGCGATCTTGTAGGCGAGCTTTAGCGATGGATTGTATTTGCCTTTCTCCAAGAAGAGAATCGTCTCCCTTCTCACCCCTACCATACGGGCAAGCTCCTCCTGGGTGAGCCCGTGTCTGGCCCTCAGCTCTTTAATGCGCGTTCTCAGGACCAATCCACATCGCCCCGGCGGTGAAGAACGGCGAGCGAGACTATGGCGCTGCCGGTCATAATGTAAATGGTGATCGATAAGGCCGTGATAGCATCAATAGAGATGAATCCCATGATTGTGGCACAGAAAATGATCAGGACTAAAATCATGCTCACCAACCAAGAATAGGCCAGGCCGAAGGCCCTGATCTTATTCGTCCTTTCGTCCTTTTCCGGCTCATTACCTCTCTGCCATCGCCGGACAGCGGTCGTGGCCAGTGCGGCTACCCCTCCTGCCACCAGGAAGAATGCATCGTATCCCGCTTGAGTTAAAAGTACTCCCGCAAAGATCAATGCAGCTCCGAGCAGCATGCCTGCTGAAAATCTATCTATTCTCATGATTACCTCTTGTGTCCTTTGGGCGATGGCCTCGGTCATCGGCCACCCTTCCTGATGGACTGCAGCGTTTCTCAGTATGTATGTTAGGTATTTATCACATGAGGGTATTTAAATGTTTTGTATTTCTAACATCATAAACGAGTGGGTGAGCATATCCGCTGCGCCGGATTCAATTCACTCAAAATCACTTGCCATCAAACAAAAGCCAGAGCGAACTTGATCTTGGAGTGAGCACATCACTCGCAAACCTCATTTCTTCTTTGCTGTTTTCGTCGGACACTGGGGCGCTGATGCATCCTCATCCTCGATCCCAAGATAGTTTGCTCCCCAGTTACAGAGCGCTTCCAGGATTGGAATCAATGTCTTTCCGAAATCCGTGATTCTGTATTCCACTCTGGGTGGAACTTCAGGATAGACCGTCCGCTTGATAACCCCATCCTCCTCCAGCTCGCGAAGCTGCTTTGTCAGCATCTTGGTATTGACGCCCGGTATCGCTTTTTGCAGCTCGTTAAAGCGCAACACAGCATCTCCCAGTGCCCAGAGGATAAGGGGCTTCCACTTGCCGCCGATCACATCCAGTGCGGCCTCCACCGGGCAATGAAAGGTCTTCCCGTTCCTGGTATATGTCATAGTTACTCCCATGATAGTATGTTACTATTTTGACTGTATTTCCTATATATACAGTTAACGCAAATTTTTCGCTAACAGTTCAGATTGCGGGAGAAAACTATGGATAAAATACAGATCGGACAGAACTTTTTCATTCCGATGCCTGTGGTTCTTGTAGGGACGCAGGTTTCAGGGATTGCCAATTTCATGGCTGTTGGCTGGTGCTCGCGGGCGAATGCAAGCCCGCCGATGCTCGTCTGCGGGATTGCGAATCATCACTATACACCGAAAGGCATAGCAGAGACAAAGACGTTCTCCGTGAACATCCCCTCATCGGAGCTTCTGGATAGGGTCGATTACTGCGGGCTTGTATCTGGAGAAAAGGTCGACAAATCGGAGACCTTCGATATCTTCTACGGATCGCTGAAGACCGCCCCGATGATCCGGGAATGCCCGGTATCGCTTGAGTGCCGGCTCGTCCAGATCGTTCCCCTCCCGACCAACAGCCTCTACATAGGCGAGATAATCAGCGCATATGCAGATGGCAGGGTGATCAAGGACGGAAAGCCTGATTTCTCCAAGATCGACCCGCTCTTCCTGACCATGCCCGACAACCGCTACTGGACGCTTGGGAAGCATGCCGGTGACGCGTGGAGCGCCGGAAAGAAGCTGATACTGCGATGACATCATAGCAAGAGCGATTTACATGACAACGATACTGGTCGACCAGGATCTCTGCACTCGTTGCGGGATCTGCTCCACGGTCTGCATAATGGGTATCATTGAGCCTGCCGATGAGAACTCACTGCCGAAAACGAATGACACCAAAGCTGGCATTTGCATCCAATGCGGGCATTGTGAAGCCCACTGCCCGTCGCAGGCGCTAATCCTGGAAGATCGCCCGGAAGAAAAGATGCGCCTGCCAGCGGGAGCGGGGGATATTGCACCGGATGACCTGGGATATTACCTGATGAAACGGCGCTCTGTTCGGAACTATACGAAGGACATTGTGCCAAAAGAGAAGATCCTCGAAATCCTCGATATCGCCCGGTATGCCGCATCCGCAGGAAACAGACAGCCAGTGGAATGGATCGTTGTCCACGATCCGGAGAGGGTGAAGAAGATCGCTGCCATGACCATCGAATGGATGAGAACGCTCGCCGGCTCAAACCATCCCATGAGCGGCTACGTCCCGGCGCTCATTAGGGGATGGGAGAGCGGCAGCGATGTTATCTGTCGGGGTGCCCCGCACCTGCTCGTAGCCACCATACCGGAAGAATATCCAGTGGCCCAGACCGATGCCATCATTGCGCTCACCCACTTAGATATCGCGGCACCTGCATATGGGATTGGCACCTGCTGGGCCGGCTTTGTTGCCATGGCGGCATCATCGTACAAGCCGCTGCAAAAGGAGCTAGGAATCCCCGCCGGGCGGAAGAGCGCCTATGCGATGATGTTCGGCCACCCGCAGTACGAGATCTACGGGATTCCGCGCCGCAAGCCACTCGTGGTTGCGTGGCAGTAGGACTGGCATGATGGATTTGCCTGAAAGGGAGGAACAATGACAGACTACGCAACAATTGGAAGGGAAAAAATGCTCCAGATCGATGGTGAGGCCGGCGTGCAGGTGGAAGAGACTCTTAATCGCATCTGCCCGGACATCGCCCGATACCTCATCGAATACTCGTTCGGCGAGATTTATGCTCGTGACGGACTCGACAACAGGACCAAGGAACTCGCGGTCGTCGCCGCCCTGACAGCCATGGGCACTGCAGCGCCTCAGCTGAAGGTCCATACTCATGCCGCACTTCATGTCGGCTGCACACCGGAGGAGATCCGCGAGGTCATCATCCAGATGTGCGGATATGCGGGGTTCCCGGCAACACTGAACGCCATGAAGACACTTGTCGAGGTACTGCAGGAGACCGGCCAAACACTCTCTAAGGACTCCCTTCACGCCGGATCCGAAGGACGGTATGAAAGAGGGAAGAATCTGCTTGCCATGATTGCGCCTGAACAGGAACGCATCCTTAAGGAGACATACGACCCGATCAACCCGGACATCGCAAAATACGTCATTGCATTCGGGTACGGCGATATCTATGCAAGGGGTCTCCTCTCCCTGCGGGATCGGCAGGTTGCGACCATTGCAGCGCTTGCGGCAAAAGGAACCGCCCCGTCGCAGCTCCGGTTTCATATCGGGGGAGGGCTCCGGGCCAGCCTGTCGGAAGCGGAGATCGTCGAGATCATGCTGCTTATCTCAATCTATGCCGGCTTTCCAGCCGCCTTGAACGGCATCCTCGCCACCCGCGAGGTCGCCGTCTCCATGAAGGAAAATGAATGAAGAGAATGACGCAAAGGTGATAGTTAATGGGAAGGGTCATCGCAATCAACGGAAGCCCGCGCAAGACGTGGAATACCGCGACGCTGCTAGAAAATGCAATCAAGGGCGCAGAATCTGCAGGAGCAAAAACGGAGCTGGTTCACCTGTACGACCTGGAATACAAGGGCTGCACCAGCTGCTTTGCCTGCAAGCTCAAAGATGGAAAGAGCTATGGGATTTGACGTGCAGATCCGGCTGACAGAGCTGGTACTTAAATGGATTTTTGGCGCCTCTGAAACGCTTCTGGTCACGGATACCCTGCAGTTTGATGATTACGCAAAATATGTCTCATCTGCAGTTGACCCGGCAGAAAAGGCACAGAGACATCGTGAGGTATTCCCTGAGGACTGCCGGAAGGCCTACGCCCTCGGCATGAGGATCGCACAGGCCGGGAGACAGCCGCGCTATGATCAGGAGAACGAATCACATTAGCGATGCAGGCGGCATATGGAAGCAATCGAAGCAATCATGACACTGCGGAGTGTCCAGTGGTTCTTGCAGACCGCCAGCTTCCCAATAAGGCACTGGAAAAAATCCTGATAAGAGATCCCAACTGAAAAAAGCGACCATCCTCATCGGGAGCCCTCGGAAGAACGGCGGCACTCGCATTCTTGCGGAACAAGTCATTCGGGGCTTAAGGAACAGGAGGTTCAAACAACAACTTTAGTCGATTTAAGGAACACAAAAATCCAGCAACCCAAGCAAAAACATTAAATCAAATGTAAACTTTTGCCGTTGCATAGGTTTACAATCTGATAATATGGATGCATTCACGTCAACGATATTGGAGAAGGGGCTTAAAGGGGATAGCATAGCCCTAAGCGAGGCCGAGAGATTGGTGGAGTTCGAAGGCCAGGGTCTGATGGACCTGCTTCATGTGGCAGGTCAGGTTGCGAGACGGTATGCCGGAAGAAGGGTAGATTTATGCACCATCATCAATGCCAAATCGGGATGGTGCTCCGAGGATTGCAGGTTCTGTGCCCAATCCGCACATCATAACACGAATGTCGATGCATATCCGCTCCTTTCAACGGAACAGCTTGTGGAAGCGGCACGAAAGATGGACGCCGAGGGCGTGGACAGGTTCGGCATAGTGACCTCAGGCAAGAGCATTTCCGATGAAGATTTGCAGGCCCTCACACAGGCCATAAAAGAGATCAGAAGGACCACGAAGCTTGAGGTCTGCGCGTCCCTTGGCATCCTTTCGCTGAAGCAATTAAAAGATCTCAAGGCTGCCGGGCTGGCAAGATACCACCACAACATCGAGACTGCCTCATCCTTCTACAGCCGTATATGTTCCACACACTCGTATTCAGTAAAGGAGCAGGCCGTAAGGAATGCCCAGAAGACAGGTCTTGAGGTATGCTGCGGCGTCATCATCGGCATGGGAGAGACTTGGCAGCATAGGATCGAGATGGCTTTCGCCCTCAGGGACCTCGACCCGGATTCGATCCCGATAAACATCCTAAACCCGATTAAAGGTACGGCACTAGAGAAGAGGCCGCTTACCCCGCCGTTGGATGTCCTGAAAACCATAGCTCTCTTCAGGTTCGTGAACCCTACGAAATCGCTCAGGTACGCTGGCGGCAGGGAGGTGAATATGGGAGACCTCCAATCCTTAGGTCTCATCTATGGTCTCGATGGGATGATGACTGGCAACTACCTTACGACAACGGGCAGGGAGCCACGGCAGGACAAGAAGATGGTCAAGGACCTGGGGTTTGCGATCGCAGAAGAACTCGAAGCCGATACTAATCCGATACCGGCTCAATACCTGCAATCTTCGCTTGACCTAGTACCTTCTCCGGATCATGTAGTCTGCCAGCTCCAGCAACGTCTCTTTGGCCGATGTGGGAGGCAGAACATCTAAAGCCCTCTTGCCCTGTGCGACCATCTCCTCTGCTCTGGACCTGGCATACTCAATCGAGCCGCTCCCTTCCAGAATGGAGATCGACCGGAAGATCTCCTCTGCCGATGCATCCTTCTTGCTGAAGACAGGCACCACTACGTCATTGGCAAAGGCATGGATCATGATCAATGTCTTCTTACCCTCGACCAGATCCCCGCCCTGCCTTTTTCCCGAAACCTCCTCCGGGGTCAAAAGATCGATGACATCATCCTGGAGCTGAAATCCCATGCCTGTCAGCCGGCCAAACTCATCCAGCGCCCTGACCACCTCGGGCGATGCCCCGGCCAGGAGACCCCCCATCCCTGCAGAAGCGCCATAGAGAACACCGGTCTTCTTCTCGATCATCTCCATGTACTCGTTCTCAGTCACCCGGTCTTTAGATTCGAACTCCATATCCAGCCACTGGCCCTCGCAAATCGCCGTGCAGGTCTGTGAGAGCATATTCATCGCCCCCAGGATCCGCTCCGGGCTGGCAGCAGTCATCCCCAAAACCTGAAAGGCCTTGGAGTAAAGGGTATCGCCAGCCAGAATAGCTCCCGACTGCCCCCAGATCTTATGCACTGCAGATCTGCCCCGGCGCACATCGGCATTGTCCATGATGTCATCATGAATGAGAGTGAAGTTATGGACCAATTCGATGGATACCGCCGCCGGAGCCAGGGCGAGAGCCTCTCCACCCGCAGCCTCAGCCGCAAGTAGCAGCATCGACGGCCTCAGCCTCTTCCCGCCGGAGTCCACCAGGTGCCGGCTCGCCTCATACAGGCCGCGCGGATGCATCACTGGGAGCAGCTTTTCGATGGTTGCCGTTACCAGAGCCGCACGATCCTCCAGCTCTTCCTCCATCATCCTTCTCACAACCTCCCTATCCCTTGATTCTATTTAAATTGAGCTTCAATCGATGAGAAGCTCCTGGCCGTTCCTGACCAGATGGATATTTGACCCCAGAGAGTAGCCCGTTTCCTCAGCCATCATCAGATAGCTGCCATGACTCCTCAGCGTCCCGTGGCTCGGTATGACGTGCTCCGGATTGATCATCCGCAACAGCTCCCAGTGATCCTCCTGGCAGGCATGTCCGGATACATGCACATTATCGTAGATTCTGCCGCCCCTCATCTTCAGCTTGGTCACCGTTGTATGGCGGTTGGATTCGTTCAGAGGCTGGGGAATGATTCCTGCGGAGAAGATCACTCGATCCCCGGACTCCACCAGAAAGTCGGTCTCTCCATTGGCCACCCGGCTCAATATCGCCCCCGGCTCCCCCTGATGTCCGGTCATGATGGGCAGATACTTGTCCTTGCCCTCGCTCATGATCCTCTTCAGGGCTTTGTCCACCGACTTTCTCCTTCCAAAGACGGAAACCTCCCCCGGCTTGGCATAACCGGTCCGCACCGCTGTCCCCCAGTACTTCTCCATGGACCGGCCTAAAAGCACCGGCTTTCTCCCCATCTTATGGGCAGCCTCGATTATCGCTCTGATCCGGGCGATATGGGAGGAGAAGGTGGTGACCATAACCCCAGACCTGGACTCCTCCGTTCCTATGAGAACATCCATCACCAGGTCCTTGGCTATCTGCTCGGACGGCGTCTTTCCGGTGATGGCGGCATTGGTGGTCTCGGTGATGAGAGCCAGCACCCCCTCCTTTCCCAAGGCCCTCAGCCGGGCAAAGTCTGGCGGCTCGCCCAATGTCGGCGATCGGTCGATCTTGAAGTCATTGGCATATAGTATGACCCCCTTTGGAGTGTGAATGGCGGCAAACACGCAATCCACAATGCTGTGCTGCACCCGCACGAACTCCAGCTCGATGTCCGACGTGACCTGAAAACGCTCTCCAGCGTTCATGGTCTTCAGGGGATTGTTCACCCCGAAGATCTTCTCCGACTTGATCTCCTGATTTATCAGGTCAGCCGTAAACGGCGAGGCGATGATCGGAGCATGGTACTTGTGTGCCAGCTTGGATATGGCTCCGATATGATCGAGGTGACCATGAGTGCAGGCGATAGCCTTAACCCTTCCATCAACGTTCTCCATTATGCTGTCATCGGGAATGGCGCCTATGTTGATCAGGTCTGCGGCATGCAGGGACTCTACATCGGTATCCTCATGAATCTGCACCCGATCCAGCCTGATCCCCATATCCATTACTACAATATCTTTTCCTATCCTTATCGCAGTCATGTTGCGGCCGATCTCATTGTAGCCGCCGACGGCGATTATCGCAATATCTTTCATTTTGTCAACTCTCTATAAACAGAAAACTCATTCAAATCATAACCCCGTGCCAGAAGCCATTCTCTGGTCCTTCCTAGAACCACAAGAGGGACTCCTTTCAGCTCCCCAGCCCTTCTGCAACCGGTGAGGAACATGCAGATTCTCAGAGCGCGCAGATACGGGCTCATGGCACGGACCACGGTTTTTGCATCTTTTGTTGCCGGTTTGAGCATGGGAAGGGCAGTCCCGGCAAGGCTCGCCCCCAGTGAGAGGCTCTTAGCAACATCCAGGCCGCTCCTGATCCCTCCCGAGGATATAACGTCCAGGCCAATAGATCGGCACTCGACGATGCTCACAGGAGTAGGAATTCCCCAGCTCCAAAACAGCCGTCCCATCTCCTCCAGGTCACTGTCGCCTATCTCAGCTGCCCTGTAGGTCTCAACTCCGGCCCAGGAGAGGCCCCCCTGACCGGAGACGTCTATCATCTTGACTCCCACATCTGCCAGGCTGGCGGCCGTCTCCCTGGATATGCCAGCCCCAGTCTCCTTGACGATTATGGGCACCGATCCATTTGCTGCCTCTCCTATTGCCCGGACCACTCCGGAGGCATCTCGATCCCCCTCCGGCTGAATGCTCTCCTGGAGGAAGTTCAGATGAACGGCGATAGCATCGGCATCTATCATCTCTGCCAGCTGATCCAAAATCCCGGGTCCGGACCGCTTCAGCTGCACCGCGCCGATGTTTCCGATGATCGGAATATCGGGGGCGGCATCCCGTACCGCGGAGAAGGTATCCTTCAGGCTCTCTTCCTCAAGAGCTGCCCTTTGCGAGCCCACTCCCATGGCTATGCCAAGCTCGGATGCAGCCAGAGCCAGATTTACGTTGATACTCTTGACGCTGGGATGGCCCCCGGTCATGGCGCTGATCATGAGCGGCGCAGATAGCTCTCTTCCCAAGAACCGGCAGGAAGTATCGATATCTGCCTCGTCGATTT
Source organism: Methanosaeta sp. UBA533 (assembly GCA_002498745.1). Lineage (GTDB taxonomy): Archaea > Halobacteriota > Methanosarcinia > Methanotrichales > Methanotrichaceae > Methanothrix. The sequence continues at coordinate 14,901 of DAIO01000130.1, forward strand.
CCGGTAGAGCCTTATGGACAAGCACCAGATCATCAAAGGACCTAGCCACCGCTCCCTCAGACTCCACAGGATTGTCCAGACAGATTCTGATATGATCGAGCTTCCGGCTGGAGGTGGTCAATCCGGCCTCCAGACCTTGGTCCCTATGGCCTCGCCCCGCAGAGCCCGCACGATATTCCCCTCTTTGGAGGCATTGAATATCATCGAGCTCATGCCCATATCTGCCAGGTCCAGTAATTCATCCAGCTTTCCCTTCATCCCGCCGGTGACGTCAATACCTGCGCTTCCTCCGATGGCTCCCTCAATTAACGGAAGATCCGATCTCTTGACCTCTGTCATGGGCCGGCCAGAGAATAGTACCCCATCCACATTGCAGCCCACGGCCACAACCTCTGCCTTGAGAGCTCTGGCCAGATGGCTTACCAACTGGTCCCCGGATACTATCCCTGCCCTCTGAGTCAAGTCCATGGCCACATCACCATGCAATATGGGCATAATGCCATCCTCCAGCATCTTTGCTATCGGCTCAGTAGCAAAGCTCTCTATTCTTCCCCCGGACAGGATCAAGCAGGATAAGGGGTGGACGGGCAGGGCCTCGACCCCTGCTTTGGCCAGGGCCACCAGCACCAGACGGTTCAGTCTGACCACCGACTCATGGGTCACCCTCAAGCCCTCCGGACTGAACCTCTTTGGCAGGCCATATTGTTTGGCAGGAATATGTCCAAATGACCCTGCTCCGTGCACCAGCACCAGATCGTGAGGCCTGGAGGCGACCTCTCTGGCCACCCGCTCAATCTCCATGGGCAGGGCGCCTCTCTCACAGCTCTTATCGGTCAGAATGCTTCCTCCGATCTTCAAGACCCGAACCATTGCTCGCCCTCCCGACTCACACAACCTCCAGCCGGACGCCCTCACAGCCCATCATAGCTGCAAATGCCATTCCTCTGGCCTGCCTCAAGGCCACCAATAGAGCCTCCTTTCCGGCCATCCCGGGGAGGGCGATCATACAGCCTCCACCTCCCGCTCCCGTCAGCTTGGCCCCTAAGGCTCCTCCGGCATTCCTTGCGGCATAGACCAGCTCGGACAGCTCTCTGGAGCCCACCCCCAGGGCCTCCAGCAAGCCGTGGTTGATGTCCATCAGCTCACCCAGATCTTTCAGTCTCTGCTCTCGGATCAGAGGAGCAGCCCTCTCGGATATGGCCCCTATGGCTCCGAATATGGTCTCCACCAGATCTGGATAGCGCTCTTTTAAGAGCTGGACCTTCTCCACCAGGGAAAAGGTATCATGAGGCAGTCTGGTGTATCCCACCACCATCTCTAAAGGTGGAAGATCGAGACGCTGGTTGTCATCTGCAATTCTCTGGTAGCCGCCATATGTGGCCAGAGCAGTATCCATGGGGCTGCCCCGCCCCTTTTGAACCCCCTTCTCTATGCGGTAGGAGAGAGCTGCAATCTCTTTTTGTGATAATTCCAGGCCCAGGTGGCCGTTTAGAGCAGCTACCGTGGCAACCACTATGGAAGCTGATGATCCGAGACCCGCTGCCGGTGGGATGTCCGATTCGATCATAACCTTGACATCCCTTGCATCGAGCTCCTTTAAAACAGCAGATACATATCGAGTAGCATAGGCCGCACTGGCTGACCAGATCTCCCCGGTAGAGAGATCCAGAGAAAAACCTCGTAGTGAAAGGTCGTCAGTCTCAATCATTACCCTTCCCGGCAGGCTCTTCACAATAGCCCTGGCTCGCAGATCTATGGCTCCTCCCAATGCGGCAGTGCCGGAGACAACGGCATGCTCTCCGAAGAGGATGATTTTGCCGGGAGCCGATGCCATCGTCATGAGAAGCCCTCTTCAGGTGAAGACAATCGCTCCGTATCCTACTACCTGGCTATAGTCGCCGCTCACGTCCCCACTTGTGCCGTAGCAAAGCAGCTTGCCGCTGCTGGCCCCCAAGAGGCGAGAGGCTGCAATAGTTGCCGCAATCGGTCCGATGCCACATGAGGATGCATTGAAGCGGTAGACCCGGGAGTAGATCTGGGGGATATCCATATTCAGGATAGCCTCAATGATCTGTGAATCCACCTTTCTTGCCACTTCCCTTGGCTCATAATGGGTAAAATCGCTGCTTGCAATCACTGTGCACTTTCGCCCAAGCTTCAAGGCCGCCCGGGCGATCTCCTCGCCCACCTCCACTGCCGTCTCCTCGTCCTGCATTCCCATGGAGATGGCGAGGATCTTGAAATCCTCAAAGCGCTTTTGAAGAAACGGGAGTTGCACCTCAATTGAATGCTCATGCTGGTGAGCGGCCTCATCATGGTCGATGATGCTCCCTGTCAGAAGATCGGCCAGCTCGAGGTCTGGCGTGACCACCCCCAGAGCAGTTCTCCATGAATCACGAGATAGTGCTACCGGAGAGCCTAAGCCATGATGGTTAGGCCCCAGGATCACATAGGTATCTCTCTTTGGCAAGCGGGAGTGGACCATTGCGGCAATCCGGCCGGAATAGACATATCCGGCATGGGGGACCACGCCGCCCACTATTGGCATCTCCTCTACAGGAGGCATAAATTCATCCAGCTGGCGCTCAAGCTCCGCTGAGCTACCTGGGTAGAACTGGCCGGCAACAGCTGGAGGCCTCACGGATTCAGAACTCCATCTCGAAGTCCGAGATAGTGTACTTGAACCGGTCCTCTTGTCCATTCTCACGCAGCACCTGGCGAGCAAGGAGCCAGTAGATCAGAGTAAGAGCCTTTCTGCCCTTGTTGTTGGTGGGTATTACCAGGTCGACATTTGAGGTCATATTGTTGGTATCGCACAGGGCGATCACTGGTATTCCCACATCAACTGCCTCATTTACCGCCTGAGCGTCCCCGCTGGGGTCAGTGGCAATGAGCACATCCGGCTCCATGAATCCCCGAAAGGCCGGATTGGTCAGGGTATTGGGCACGAAGCGTCCCACATTTGCCGTTGCTCCTGTAGCCTTGGCGAACATCAGGGCCGGCCTCTGGCCGTACTGCCTGGCGGATACAATCAGAATATTTGTCGGATCGTATTTGGACAGGAACTTGGCAGCCAGGCGGATGCGCTTATCTGTGGATTGAACATCCAGTACATAGAGCCCGTCTGACCTTACCCGATAAATGTAAGGCATCATATCATTTGTCTTCTGCTGAGTACCAATATGTACGCCCGCGGCGAGGTACTCATCTATCGGTATGAGAGTCTCATATTCTCCCGCTACCGTCATCACCTCATCTTCTTCCAACTAATTCACCTACCTTAATAGCGATTGCGTTTTACGGTGATGGGAATTACGCCCAGTCTCATCTCTTCAAGCGCTATTTCTAGAGGGTCGGTATGATTTGTATCGATCAATACTGGAGCGCCCATGAAAACCTGCAAAGCTCGTGCTCCTACTATGCGCGCACGTTCATATCTGGTATATTTCTCGCCCTTCAAATAGCCACCTCAAAAGGAAGAGTATGATGGGGTTGCTGAGATTCGAACTCAGGTCACAGCGTCCCGAACGCTGTAGGATGGACCAGGCTACCCTACAACCCCCTTCTACTGGTACCGCCTCAGGGTATCTACTATCTCCACATGGGAGAGTAGCATACGCCTGCAGCAATATTTGTCTATTCCCAGGTCATCCATGACTTTGCCGGGAGGCTCTGTCTTGATGCGCTCCCGGTATTCCTCCCATACATGGGATATCACTCTGCCGCAGGAAAAGCACCTGACTGGTATCAAGCAGTTTCACCTGTAGGACTTCTGGTATTTGGATCTTGCACCAGGGCCGCCGAACTTTTTCCTCTCTTTATGGCGGTGATCGCTGACGAGGAGGTTTCGGTCGTAATCGGAATAGGCCTCTTTCAGTGCCGTATCGCCCGTCCATTCCACGATGCCCTTGGCAATTGCAGTACGAACGGCGTCCGTTTGCCCCATGATCCCGCCGCCACTGACGACGACATCGATGTTCATTCCTTTTAATAGGTCTCCGGCGATCTCGACCGGTTCCTGAATCTTGAGTCTGGCAAGCCTGGGCTCGTGGATATCCAGGGGCACCTTGTTGATACGCACGATGCCCTTTCCTTCCTTCAGAGTGGCCCTTGCAGTTGCCGCCTTTTTCTTGCCAGAGGTATTTATAATCTTCATATTGAACCTCTCAGAAGTTTGCTCCGAGCCTCTTGCTCAAGGCGCCAAGCTCGATGTACTTGTTGTTGCTCTCAGTCCTCATCTTAGCAGCATCAGGCTGCAAAAACTCCATTCCCCTGAACTCTCTGGGAACGCCCACATAGATCTTGAGCCTGGAGAATGCATCTCTTCCCCGCCTCATCTTATAGGGAAGCATGCCCCGCACCGTCCTCTTCAGGATCATCTCTGGTCGTCGGGGGAAGTAGGGGCCTCTCTCTTTATGGCCGCGCGCTCTCGTCTGGCCGTAATCCGTAAAGATGTGCTCCTTGTCCCCGGTGATGAGAGCTTTCTCGGCATTGACGATATTGACCTCTTCTCCTGCCAGGAGGCTCTTGGCGGTGACACTTGCTAAGCGCCCCAGGACCAATCCAGTTGCATCTACTACTACCATCGCTCTCACCTCAAAATCTTAATGCCCGATCCCTTGGGGTGCTCTTGCATCAGGTTCTCTATCCGAATGCACCTGCCGCCAGCCTGCTGAATCTTGGACATGGCCTGGCTGCTGAAGTTGAGGGCGGCCACGGTCACATTGTGCTCCAGATTGCCTGAGGCCAGGACCTTTCCGGCCACGAGAACAGTATCATTTGACTGGGTGTGCCTGTTGATCTTGCTAAGGTTCACAGCAGCATAGTTGCGGCTGGGCTTCTCTAATCTCCGGGCAATGTCACGCCAGAGGGGAGCGCCCGTATCGCGGGTGGCTGCCTTCAATTCGCCGATAAGGCGGACTATCCTTGGGTTTGTCTTCTCAAACGTCATTTGAATCCTCCGCATGGCCGAAATAGGCCGACTCACGCGTCTTGTGCGCGTTCGAACCATGTGGTTCATGCGCCCAGGGCATAATAATCCCTGTGCGGAATATGTAGCTCGACTATGCACCAGTATTTAAGGGTTTGCTAGGGGGATATTTGGCTGCTGGGCCTATCAGCTGATGAAAGTAGCTGATAGTATTAGCTGATAATATTTGCTGATGATATTATTGCTTTTGATATTAATATTCCAGCATGCTCCGTCGAAGACTTATTATAAATTAAGGCTAAGTTGGTCTGGGCGAATTTAATGCTCGAATTCATCGACACTACCCTCGCGTTCTGTGTAGCTATAGGATTTGCCCTGGGGATCATCAGCGGCCTGACTCCCGGCCTGCATCTGAACAACTTCGCCTCCATGCTCCTGGCCATATCTCCTCAGCTCATCCTCCTCGGCTTGACTCCCTTTCAGATGGCCTCCATAATCCTCGCCGCCAGCATCTCCCAGACGTTCTTCGATGCTATCCCGGCGATATTCCTGGGGGCACCTGACTCTGAGACTGCGCTCTCCGTTCTTCCCGGCCAGAGATTGATGCTGGAGGGCAGGGGGATTGAGGCAGTTCGCCTCTCGGCCCTGGGAAGCGCGGGCTCAATCGCCTTCGCCCTTCTCCTGGTCTATCCCCTATCCTGGATAATCTCCAGCTACTACGACTACCTGGTCAAGTATGTGGGCGTTCTCCTCCTGGCCATCTCCCTGATGATGATCAAGTCCGAGAGGGGGCCGTGGATCGAGGGGCAGGGCAGTCTGGTTCACTGGAAGTATAAATTGATCGCAGGAATGCTCTTTCTGACCAGCGGCGTTCTGGGCATATTCGCCTTTGAGCATGAGGATCTGCTATACTCCCCACTGGATCTCGAGCCCCAGGTTCTCCTCCCCCTCCTCTCAGGGATCTTCGGGGCCTCATCCCTGATCCTGAGCCTCACCACAAAGGTCCAGATTCCCAAGCAGGTGGAGAGCAAAATCAAGATGCCTGGCCCAACCATTGCCAAAGCGGTACTGTCCGGCGGCCTGGGCGGATCGCTGGTGGCATGGATTCCAGGAGTCTCGCCCTCTGTGGCCTCCATCGCCGCCCGCCTGGGATCTCCTGGCACAGCAGAGGAGTTTTTGGTGTCCATTGCCGGGGTGAACTCGGCCAATGCTCTATTCTCGCTCGTCGCCCTTTATGTGATAGACCGGCCCAGAAGCGGGGCTGCGGCAGCTATCCAGCAGCTCCTCACCCTGGACCAGAACATCATGGCTCAGATGATGATCATGGCGGTGATTGTGGTTCTGGCATCATATCTGGCCACCATCGCCGCTGCCCAGCTGGCTGCCCGGTGCATATCCAGCCTGAACTACCCCAGACTCTGCATCATGGTGCTGGTCTTCCTGCTGGCCATGACCTATGCCTTCACCGGCATCTTCGGCCTGTTCATCTTCTTCCTCTCCACCATCGTGGGGCTGATCGCCCCGGTGGCCGGAATCCACCGGATCCATGCCATGGGAGTATTGATGCTGCCACTGATTGTTATGTATATTTGATGGAAATAAAATTTGGATGCCTCCTACTGCGGCGTCTTCTCCGACAAATTTTTCATGGTTGTTGCGAAATACAGGCCTGCAATCAATATCGTCCTCAAGCTCCTTGAGTGCATTTCAAAGGGCCAGTCAAAAGGCCGGGCGCTGAAGACCCATATAATTCAGTGCGCCAATCTGAAGACGACTTCGGCGGAGAAATATATCAATATGCTGAAAGATGCCGGGTATACTGAGTAAAAGAGGCTCGCATAATGGACGATAAAGCCTTGATAGACGCAGTATATGATCTAGCAGAGCGCGTATAACCGCGGAGAAAGTGGCTCATTCTTATTATAATGGGGGTGCAGGGGCTGGGAGAACACCGGTCTTCAGGAAAAGTTGGTTATTTCTATAGTGCTGGGGCGCAGGGGTAGAGAGGGCTCCGGTCTTTAGGCCGGAGATGAATCGTACCCCGCCCTACGCTATGAACCTTAATATACTATAACAGCTTAGAACTGTACATGCTTAAGGCTTGCAAGTTCAGGCTTTATCCCACAAAGTCTCAGATAACCAAGATGGAGCGAACGCTGGACTTGTGCCGATGGACATACAACCAGACTCTGGCATACAGAAAGAACGCCTGGGAGAATGAAGGCAAATCAGTTTCCAAATATGAAACGAACGCTCTTCTTCCTGGTTGGAAAGAGGATAAACCCGAACTGAGAGACGTATATGCTCAGACCCTTCAGAATGTTCAGGAGCGGGTAGATCTAGCCTTTAAAGCCTTT
>DAIO01000130.1:22218-22468 GCA_002498745.1 Methanosaeta sp. UBA533
TTACTTATCCACAACCTGAGAAGGGCGGCAATCTTGTTAACGGCATGGTACGTCTTCCCAAGATAGGCGATATCAAGATCAAGCTCCATCGCCATTGAACGAAAGACCCCAATCTATATTGTTCTATTATCAGTCACCAAATCAAGAAGGTCTTATTTATGATGGAGTTTTAGATGAGGAATTTCATCGAACTTTATTACAATTGGTCGCCAGAAGGAGAGTTATTCGGGCCTGGGATGGTAAATTAAAG
>DAIO01000109.1:0-3277 GCA_002498745.1 Methanosaeta sp. UBA533
ATGGTCCAGGGGGTGGTGGTCCAGATCACTATGTAGGTGTTCTCCTCCCCGATCACCGGGAACTTGACATAGATCGAGTAGTCGGTCTCATCCCAGTATTCCACCTCTGAGTCGGCGATGGCCGTCTGGCAGCGGGGGCACCAGTTGACCACCCTTGAGCCCCTTTCAAGAAGGTTATGCTCGTGCGCCTTCTTCAGCGTCCACCAGGCAGCCTCCAGATACTCGTTCTTCAGCGTCATGTAGGGGTCGTCCCAGTCCATCCAGGCCCCTAGAATCTTGAACTGGGCTGTCATGTCATCCTTCTGGCGGAGGGCGAACTCCTTGCATCTCTGGATGAACTTGTCCACCCCATAAGCCTCGATATCCTTTTTGTTGCGGAAGCCGAAGGACTCCTCCACCTTAACCTCAATGGGCAGACCGTGCATATCCCAGCCCGCCCGGTCCTTGACCTCAAAGCCGTTCATGGACCGGTAGCGGAGCACGGAGTCCTTGATCACCTTGTTCCAGGCGGTTCCCAGATGAATGCGGCCTGTGGTATAGGGCGGCCCATCCACAAAGAAGAACTTCTTGCCGCCCAATCTCAATTCCCGAACTTTGCGGTAGCTATCCGCTCGCTCCCACAGCGATCTGACTTCATTCTCAAGATCTTGCGCATTATACTGTCCAGCCACCTCAGAGATCACTTGCAATCCTCCGAAAAACGATTTGCATGCATGTAGCACCTCTATATTTAGCCTTCGTTGTCCCATTGCAGAGAGGAGATTCAGGGAGGAATATTGATATACAGATAGCCAAAACCAATAATTGAGGGTTGTATATCAAAGAGGAGATCTGGATAGAGAAGTACCGGCCGGTGAGGCTGGACGATATTGTAGGCCAGGATGAGATCGTCCGCCGTCTGAAGTCCTATGTGAAGACGCGAAACCTGCCCCATCTTCTATTCTCCGGGCCGCCTGGGGTGGGCAAGACCGCTGCCTCCATCTCCATAGTCAAAGAGATCTTCGGCGAGACCTGGAGGAACAACTTCATCGAATTGAATGCCAGCGATGAGCGGGGCATAGATATCATCCGCCATAAGGTCAAGGACTTCGCCCGGATGGCGCCCCTGGGAGAGGCGGATTTCAAGGTTATATTTCTGGATGAGGCAGATGCCCTGACCAACGATGCCCAAAGCGCTCTGCGGCGGACTATGGAGAGATATTCCGCCACCACCAGGTTCATACTCTCCTGCAACTACTCCTCCAAGATCATCGAGCCAATTCAGTCCCGCTGTGCGGTTTACCGCTTCAAGCCCCTCTCTGCTGAAGCGGTGACCAAGAGGATCAAGTTCATTGCCAGCGAGGAGGGACTGCGCGTTTCGGATGGAGGTCTGTCCGCTATAGAGTATGTCGCCGGCGGCGACATGAGAAAGGCGATCAACGCCCTGCAGGCGGCAGCTCTCTTGGGCGACGAGGTGGACGAGGAGACGATTTATCAGATCACATCCACCGCCAAACCGGAGGAGATCAAGAGCTTCATCAAGACCGCAATATCTGGAGATTTTGTGGGAGCACGCGCGAAACTGGACGATCTCCTGCTATCCAAAGGGCTCTCCGGCCAGGATGTGGTGGTTCAGATCCACCGGGCTATGCTGGACCTGGATGATATCGCAGACAGGGATCGGGTAAAGCTCATCGACCGTATCGGAGAGATCGATTTTCGCATGACGGAAGGAGCAAACGAGAGAATTCAGCTCGAGGCTCTCTTAGCGTACTTCGCCCTGATGGCTTCAGAGCAGAGATGAGCACCTGAATAATAATTTTACAGCATACCGAACCGGTCAGGGAGGCTCAGCCATTGAAAACCGGCATTCTGCTATGCATAAGAGCCGCTTTCAGCTCCTCGATTCTCACCGGTTTGGATATGTAGTCATTCATCCCCGCATCGAGACACTCCTCTCGATCCCCTTTCATGGCGTGAGCGGTCATGGCGATGATGTAGGGCTGATGGCATGCGGTGCTGCGTATGCTCCTAGTGGCCTCCAGGCCGTCCATCTCCGGCATCTGCACATCCATCAGCACCACATCATAATGCCTGCTCTCAAGTGCGGCCAGAACCTCCCGGCCGTCAGCAGCGACATCCGCCGTATATCCCAGCCGCTCCAGCATTTTTATAGCGACCTTCTGATTAACCAAATTGTCCTCGGCAAGCAGTATTCGCAGTCCTTTTTGGATCTCTTGATCGGACAGATCGAGGGTCTGGTCTGGCTGCTCCCTGTGGATCTCTGGATAAGGCTCGACGGAGGCCTCAGCCTGGATGGTGAAATAGAAGCTTGATCCCTCTCCAGGAACGCTCTCCGCCCAGATCCCACCTCCCATCAGCTCGGCCAGATGCTTGCAGATGGCAAGTCCCAGTCCCGTGCCTCCATACTTGCGGGTGGTGGAGGCATCCACCTGGCTGAAGGACTGGAACAGCCGGCTCATTCGGTCCTGGGATATGCCGATCCCCGAGTCCCTCACCCGGAACTGGACCTCATGTCTGTCCTCGACCGGAAGAGAGGATACATCCAGCCGGACGAAACCCTTGTTGGTGAACTTAATGGCATTTCCCAGAAGATTGACCAGTATCTGTCTGAGCCTGGTCATGTCGCCAATCAGATATCTGGGAACCTGGGGCTCGACCTCATAGCTAAGGGAGAGGCTTTTGTGGGAAGCGTCCTCTGCCACCATGTTCAATGAGGTCTCCAGGCATTCAATGAGGTCGAAGCGCTCCTTCTCCAGCTCCATCATCCCCCCCTCGATCTTGGAGAAGTCCAGGATATCGCTAATAACCTTAAGGAGAGAGTCGCCGCTGCTGCGGATGGTCTCAATGTAGTCCCTCTGCACAGAGTCGATGTTGGTATTGAGAAGCAGGCTGGTGAAGCCTATCACCGCATTCATAGGGGTCCGGATCTCATGGCTCATATTGGCCAGGAACTCGGACTTGGCCTTCGTCGCCGATTCCGCCCTTTCTTTGGCCTCGCGCAGATCCTGCTCCACCTTCTTTCTCTCTGTGAGGTCGGTGCTCACAGAGACTATTCCTATCCGCCTTTGCCTATTATCGCATATCGTGCTGAAGCTATAAGAAGCAGGGAACCGGCTGCCATCCTTTCTTTTAACCAGGTACTCGCATTCCAGGTAGCCTTTGGCGATGATCTCCTTCGCCACAACCTCCACGTTATATTTCATCTCCGGAGGAAGGATGGTATCTTTGATGGACCGGCCCAGCACCTCATCCGCCTTCCACTGGTAGAGCGATT
>DAIO01000020.1:0-16847 GCA_002498745.1 Methanosaeta sp. UBA533
TGCAGCGGGGTGCGCTGTTTGACTAAACGTCTGTAATGAATTTATCTTAGCACTCATCGATATCTAAAAACACTCAAATTCGATAATTTTAAATATAGTGAACTAAAATTATTAACATAGATGGGATTGGGGGTATCATGATCACAGGATGTAACTGGGCAGGGGAGGAGATCGTCAGGGACACGATCGTTTATGATAAGAGAGTGGTAATCGGCAGCTCGGGCATACTGATTCCCACTGACGTCCGGGACTGGCTATCTCACACCCATAGCAAGGTAATAGCCAGAGCCCTGGAGGAGATGGCCCTTCCTGCCTCCCGCGAGGCAGGGACATTCGACATGAGAGCCTGGCGGAGCTGGGACTACGTGACCAGGTCTATAGACTACGTCACCGACAAGAGCAGCTTTGGACTGGATGACCTCTGGCTCTTTCCCGAGGAGACGCTGATGCTCGGAAAAGGGGACTGCGAGGATACCTCTTTTCTCTTAGCTTCTCTTCTCCTGGCCAGCGGGATCTCAGAGCAGTGCGTGCGGGTGGTTTTGGGCCGGGTAGCCTCTCTGGCTGGTTCCTACGGGCATGCCTGGGTGGTCTACCAGTGCGAGTCTGGACAATGGTGCCTCTTGGAGACGACGCTGGAATCAACGCCTCCCAGCTTCACGCCTGCTGATCCATTCACCCTGCCTGGAAATCAGTATCAATACCAGCCACAGTTCTGCCTGAACTCCTCCCATCTCTGGTCGATGACCCGGATGAAGACCGAATTTGCGGATTATCTGAAGATTCGAGTCAAACCTCAACAACCAGTGCCACCAGAGTGATAATGATAATAACACATGCCGCCTATGCAATTTGCCCTATAACGTCTATTTTCTCGTATGCGGTAAATATATGTAAATATTTTTATATTATGATTTATGTTTCTACCTTGCATTCCTCTTTATTTTCTTCTCTTCTCTTTCATGCTTCAGAAGCCGAAGAGCTTCCAGCATCTTTTCCATATTCTTCCAGTGGCCACCCCTCCAGTATAGCCTCTGGCAATTGGGACAGATCCAGATCTCCCCCTCACGCCCTTCAGCTTCCTTAAGGGAGCTGTTGCACAGGGTGCACCTTTGGGGATCTATCCTCAGAGCGATCCCCTTTTCGGCCATCTCCAGGATCTGTTCACAGATCCGGGACGAGCGGATGAGAATGCCCTCCACTCCGGCAGCTGAGCAGGATGAAAAGAGCCTCTTATCTCTGGTGACGAGGATCCTATTCTCCCTTTTTGCCTGGCCAAGGAGTGCCTTATCGCTGTCACTCTTGGGATTGGCCACATCCTGGCCCAAAAGGCGCAGCCACCTTGCCAGGCGGAGGAGCATGAGGTCGACCAGAAAGCTTCTCTTTTGAGGCCTCTCTGCCAGCGGCTCATCTTCCCCCAGCATCACTTCCGGTCCTCTCTCTTCAGACGGCATCTTATCCGGCGGTCTCTCTTCCACGATCCACCCATCTCGATCCGCAACTATTTATCGATTGATCTAGATCCTCCCATTCATGAAGAAGGCGATGAGCAATGTGGACGTGGCGGCGATGGTCAAGGAGCTTCAGGATCGGATCCTGGGGGGATTCATGGGCAAGGCCTACCAGCAATCCTCAGACAGGATCTGGCTCTCGGTTCAGTCCCCCGCCGAGGGCCGGCTCGACCTCCTCCTGGAAACGGGACGGAGGGTCCATATCACCAAGGCTGAGCGCCCGGCCAGCAAGACTCCGCCTCAGTTTCCCACCATGCTCAGAAGCCATATCTCCGGAGGCCGGATCGTCGATATCAGGCAGCACGAGTTCGATCGGGTGCTGGAGATCAAGGTGGAGCGCAGCGGAATTCCTCGCTACCTCATCGTTGAGCTATTTCCCAAGGGGAGCATGATCCTGCTCGATGAATCCAGAAACATCCTCAGCATGCTCAGAAAAATGCTCTACCGGGGCAGAAAGATGGCCGCCGGGGAGCCCTATATCTACCATCCCGGCCAGCTTGATCCAAGGACCATAGCCCGGGATGAGCTGGCCCTATGGCTTGCCTCCAGCGGCCAGGATCTGGTGAGGTCTCTGGTGCGCGGTCTGAACATGGGCGGGACATACGGCGAGGAGGTCTGCCTGGTGGCCGGAGTGGACAAGAACAAGGAGGCCATCGACCTAGACCCCGGGGAGATCGACAGGGTGCATCAGGCATTAAGCGAAGTGTTCCTGAATGAAACCCTCGATCCTCATATTGTCATCGAAGATGGAGCCCCCATAGATGTTCTGCCCCGCCCTCTGAAGCTCTATTCCGGCATGGAGATGAAGCGCTTTGCCACCTTCAGCGAAGCTCTGGATGTCTTCTTTGTGGAAAGGGAGAAAGAGACAACCCGGCAGAATCCTCTGGAGCACAGGATAGAGCTGCAGCGCAAAGCCATTGAGGAATTTCGGTCCCAGGAGGCAGAATTGGTTCGGAAGGGCGAGCTGATCTACCAGCTCTACGGCAGCGTCGAGCAGATACTCACCTTAATGAACGATGCCCGGGCGCGGGGCTTCTCCTACAACCAGATCTGGGAGAGGATCAGCGGCTCGGGCCTTCCCCAGGCGAAGACGATCCTCTCTTTGGACGGCAGGGGAGAGATGCGGGTCTTGCTGGAGGAGGAACTGGAGTTGAATGCCAGCTTGACAGTCCCCCAGAATGCCCAGAGGTACTATGATAAGGCCAAGGATATGGTCCGCAAGGCCAAAGGGGCACAGAGTGCTCTGGCTATTACCGAGGAGCTGAAAGCGGGAAAGGTCGCTCCCAAGAAGACCCGCGTCGTGTCTTCATATTACAGGAGGAGAAAGCCCAAGTGGTATGAGAGGTTCCGCTGGTTTTACTCCTCCGATGGTTTCCTGGTCTTAGGGGGAAGGGATGCGGATAGCAATGAGGAGATTTATGCCAAATACCTGGAGAGAAGAGACCTGGCCATGCATACTGACGCTCCCGGTGCTCCCCTGACGGTGATTAAGACCGAGGGCAAAGAGGTGCCCCAGAGCACTCTCCAGGAGGCGGCCGGGTTTTCTGTGAGCTACTCCTCCCTCTGGAAGAGCGGGCTTGCTGCTGCAGACTGCTATCTGGTGAAGGGTGATCAGGTGAGCAAGACCCCGGAGTCGGGGGAGTTCCTGAAGAAAGGTGCCTTTGTCATCCGGGGAGAGCGCAGGTACTTCCGGGATGTGCCATTGGGAATCGCCCTGGGGATAAGAGATGGAATTCTTATAGGCGGTCCCGTATCGGCGAGCAAGCCCGGGTCGGATCCGGTGGTGGAGATCGAGCCGGGAGAGCTTAATCCTGACGACCTGGCAAAGAGGATCTACCGGCAGTTCTCTTTAAAGGTGGAGGACAGAGCCTTCTTGAAGTCCGTGGCGTCGGTGGATCAGATCGTGCAGTTCCTGCCTCCGGGAAATTCGAGAATGAAGGAATGATTGAGACAAATCCAAAACAAAAAGGCACTCCTGAAGGCAACTGCTCTCGAACCAGCTAGCCCTCTCCTGTCTCCGGCAGAGGCTCGCCACATTTTTTGCAGTACTTGGCATCGACGTCATGCCTGTCCAGACCGCAGTTGGTGCATATCACCATCCTTTTCTGGCTAGAAGCTCGCAGCCAGGCGCGGAATATCCTGGCTGCCTGGAAGGGGATGAAGATGATCCCGGAGATGATCATGGCTACGGTGACCAGCCGGCCGGCGGAGGTCGAGGGGACGATATCGCCGAAGCCGACGGTGGAGACAGCAACCACCACGAAATAAAAGGCATCTCCGAAGTTCTGCACATCCGAATTGACCGGCTCCTCCACAAAATAGAAGAGTCCTGAATATACAAAAAGGATTATGAATATGCTCGCCACCAGCCGGGCGACGTTAATCATCCCCGGGCTGATCATCCCGAAGAGCAGATGATCTTTGGCCATAAAGCGGAGAAACCTGAATATCCTGAATGCCGCCATCACCCTTATGGTCTGAATGAACCGAATGTCGTGGGTGAAGAGAGTGGCGGGCAGGACCATCAAAACCAGGGTGGGCATTATGGCCACGATATCGATGATGCTGTAGCCATCTTTGACATATGCCCAGCGGTCGGGAGCGCCATAGAGCCGCAGCAGATATTCGATGATAAACAGGCTCACCGCAGCAATCTCCATCCTCCACAGGGTCTCTTGCAGGCCTGACGAAAGGGGATAGGTCTTGATGACGAAGAGCAGGACCACCAGCAGATTGAGCAGGATGATGAAGATGTCTATGGCCTTACCCAAGGGGGTTTTGAAGTCTATCATATAGAACTGGACGGTCTCCCGCAAGCTCCTGGCCTGAGAAGATTTCTTGCCCCCCTTTCCCGAAGCCTCCTTTTTCTGATCAGCTTTTGACTGATTGGCTCTTGTCTCTTGGCCGGACATCTGTATGCTTATTGTCTCTTTCAGGGGATAAAACCATCCGAATGAGCTTCTAGGAATGATTAAGTCTTCAGGCAGCAGTGTGTTATTATGATATTATGATCGAATTCTCTGATGTCTTGCAGGCGGCAAACATCCTCAAGGACAGGGTCATCCGCACCCCTCTGGTCTACTCCCCTACGTTCAGCAGGATGGCTCAGGCTGAGGTCTACCTGAAGCTGGAGAGCTTGCAGATGGGCGGCTCGTTCAAGGTCAGAGGGGCCACCTACAAGCTCCAGTCCAATCTGAAAAAGATCCAACCGGGGGTTATAGCCGCCTCGGTGGGAAACCATGCACAGGGGGTGGCCCTGGCCGCCTGTGCAGCCGGTGTCCCTGCCACGATCATCATGCCCCTCTGGGCCTCCATCTCAAAGCAAGAGGCCACCCGAGCTTATGGGGCAGAGGTGAGGCTGATGGGCAAGAGCCTCGTCGAGAGCATAGATATCGGCAGGCGCATGGCCCAGGAGACGAACAGGATCTTCATTCATCCGTATGACGACGAGGAGGTCATAGCCGGCCAGGGCACAGTTGGCCTGGAGATCCTGGAGGACCTGCCCGATACAGACCTCATAATAGTCCCGGTGGGCGGAGGGGGATTGATCGCAGGAATTGCCCTGGCTGCCAAGGCCATCCGGCCGGAGGCAAGGGTAGTGGGAGTGCAGGCGGCATCCTGCCCCTCGGCCAGAAAGGCCCTGAAGCTTGGAAGGCCGGTGGAGGTGGATGCCGAGGAGCGGGGCTCGATCGCTGATGCCATCATGGTCACCCAGGTGGGTGAGGCCCCATTCCCGTTGCTGCAGAAGCTGGTGGATGAGATCGTTCTGGTTGATGAGGAGCAGATCGCCTCTGCCATATTGAAGCTTCTGGAGAGAAAGCGCATACTGGCGGAGGGTGCGGCCGCTGCTCCACTGGCTGCATTACTTGGCGGATCGCTGCAGGTTGCCGAGGGGAGCCGGGTGGTGCTGGTGGTCAGCGGCGGAAATGTGGACAGCCTGCTCCTGGAGAGGATCATCGCCGCAGGCCTATTCCGGGAGGGCAGGTTGATCCGCTTTTCCGTCTGCCTGAAGGATACTCCCGGATCGCTGGCCGTGCTTTTGGAGCTGCTGGCCGATCAGGAGGCCAATGTGGTGCACATCCGTCACGCCCGAAATGAGGGCGGCCTTGCGATCAACTACACCCGGGTGGACCTGGAGCTGGAGACGAGGGGATTCGAGCATATAAAAGAGATCGAGCGGGCGATGGATGGGGCGGGATACAGATTCATGCGGAGGTGAGGAGCGCAAATTGCCCTCCGCCGCTACAAACGGATTGCTGAAAGGCAATCGGATCCATCTGGTGCCATCTCTTCTGTGCAATTGAATAATATTACTATTTCTCCTGCTGAAATATCTGCTTCATCCTTTTTGTCCCCAAACCCTTTGACCTGAAGATGCGTCTGATCCTTTTCTTTTGATAAGCCAGTATCTTGTCGTGCAGTTGATGATCCGGCCCCACCCTGAGAAGTGTTAAAGATACGACAAAGTTTTCGGGTAGATCCAGGAAGCAGGCTATGCCTCCTTCCTCTCCTGACTCGACTACATTAAGGATCTTCAATTCCTTTTCCGGTGTGACATCAAATCCATTCGCAATCAAGGTTTTGCTCAAATCGCGGCTGGCGTAAGCGGTGATCGGCAGATGGGCCTTCATCTCGTCTATTAGCAGCATATTCTTCATCTCTTTCCATATCCCATTATTCGAAGAGATGCTTTTCATCGAACAGGGTGCAGAATACATCCTTTTCGCTGATGCATCGATTGGGGCATACCTCGCAGATGCTGAGCATATGATCCCATGCATATGAGATTGCATCAGTCATTTTATTAACCATGTCATCGCCGATATTGGGGAAGAACGATTCTATGGGCTCGTATGAGATGCACACTTTTTCAATTTCGCCGGACAATTGCCTGAGAACTTCATCCTTCATTGCTTTTGTATAGTAAATGCAAAACTCCGCAAGGACCTCATCACTGATCTTTTTCCTTCTCAGCCTGTAGGCAAGTTCATCTTTCATGCTATCATAAATCGACAAAGCTAATTCATAGCAAAACCAGTTCAGCTTAATCTTATCGTCCTGGCTGGAATAAAAAGAGGTTGGGCTGATCATATCCAAGCTGTTCTTTTCATTCTTTACCTTTCGTCTCTTCCTCACTCCTCTCATGCTCTTATCTCCCCTTGATGTGCCTGATCTCCACCGCTACTCCCCTCCTTGATGCCACCATCTCCCCGTCGGATCTGCTCATCGGCATCTACAAACCGGACGAAAGCATCTATCATTTTTATTTGTACTCCTTGAAGGCTTCAACCAATTGCCTAAATGATGTCGGCTTGTATTTCTCGAAGCTTTCCTGATCAACATAGACGAAATCGAACTCTTTTTCATGCTTCGCCCGGTTGATATCTTCACACCATTGCTTTAGACGCTGCATCTTGAGCGGCACGTCGAGGTCTTCCTGTCCTTTTGTCTCAACAACAAACTTCTCTCTATCCGAAACCTTAACCAGAAAGTCGGGATAGTAGGTAGAGATATCCCCTTCTGCATTTACATAGTCCAGCTTATAGCCCACAGCCAGATAGTTCTTGGCATGAGAGATCACATCATCGCATTTTTCCAGGAAAGCGGCGAACTGCAGTTCAAAGGGGCTGTCTCCGACCATGCGATTGAAAAGACTCTTTTTCGGCATAAGGTAGTCCTGATCTTTAACCACAAATGGGCGCGTCTGCCGCAGCTTGATGGTGTCACGTATTTCGGCATCGCCTCTATTCCGTACAGTGAGGGCGTTGATGGCCTTTTTGAAGGATTCGATCACCGTTTTAGTGGCAACTAGCTCTGAAAGGTTGCGCAGGGTGTTGGGAATTTCCAGATCCACCGGCTGATCGAATAGCTCATCCCTCACAAAGGCTTTGACCTCGCCGTAAAGAACATCATAACCGCTGACCAGCCTCAACTCTCTCATTATGGTCTGAGCAAAGTAGCCGATCACACTGCGGTAATCAGCAACCCCCGCTGTATCAAGAGTAGTTATGTGAGTGACCTTTCCGGTTGTAAAATCCTTGAAGATGATCTCTCGCTGCTGGTCTTCAGTAAATGATTGATATGGAACTTTGGTGTTCCCAAGCGCCGTTACATTAAGGTCGGCCAGGTTTTTATATTCGCGATAGATGCGTGGTGTGAGAACGGGGATTTCGATATCTAGAGCCTCGATATCTTTATTGGCGTTCTCCTCGTCAACTTCCACTACCAACGGAGCTTTTGGCCCCGTTCCTTCTCCCATCGGTTTGCGCTCCAGCACCACACCTTCAGCCTGTATGGATTCCACAAAATCCATGAAGGCATTTGTGCCGATCACGCTGACATATTCCTCCAAGCCGCCCGTGTACATTTTGCGCAGGCCTCGCCCAAGAGTCTGTTCCGGGAGGATATTGCTCTTGGCCGAGTAGGCACGCAGCCCAACGATGGTGGTGACGTTTCTCACATCCCAGCCTTCGGTAAGCATCATTACTGAGACTATGGCTTTATAGGGGCTATCCCAGCCATCAATATCATTTGCTTGCTGGCGCAGTTTATCCAGCTCTTCTTTGGCTTTGCCTGATTTGGATTCGGAGATCTCGCCGTTATTTTTGGTATGAATGACCAGCACTGCATCTTTCAGATCCTGATAGCTGTCCTCCAGGTAGCGAGCGACATCGTCGCAGTTGCGGGTATCATCGGTCATCACAAAGAGGATGGCCTTCTTGTCCGCCTTTTGGTGCTCTTCGTAGGCTTTGCGCCACTCGATCACGCCCAGGTGAAGGTAGTCAGCATATCTTTCCGTGAATTTGGCGCTCTGGCGCTCCACAAGCTTGGCGCGGCTGGGTGCATCCGGCAGGACAGGATGCTTGACGACATTTTGCGATATCGCTTCAACCAGCGGATAATCGGCTACGGTCTGCACAAAAATAGCACCATTGCGGTGCTTGGGCGTGGCGGTAGTGTCTATTTGCAGGGAAAGGGCCGAGTCCTTTAGCTTGAGGCGGTTATTGATATCATCGATGGATTTGAACCAGGCTAGGCGAGGGTCGTGGATGTGGTGCGCCTCGTCATTGAGGATCATCAGCTCATCGATATCACGGACAATCATGCTCAGGTCCACTTTAGAGTCGGTAGTGGCGCCAGATGGCCGCTTGCCCAGGAAATAGTCCATCGTGTTATCGTCGTCGGGCGATGCGGGTGTGTCGTCGCCAGCATAGACGCGATGGATATTGGTCAGGAAGATGTTACCAATAGGGCGAATGATGCGCACATCATCTTGCACATGCAAGCTGATTTGTTGAAAATCATCATGCCAGCTTCGGCCTCCTACGCCATCGTCGGGCAGGACGGGGTCATCAAAAAAGATTTTCAGCCCCTCAAAATCCTTTCTGATTCGATCGAGTACGATGATGTTGGGAGTGATTATCAGAAAGTTTCGGGAAAGCCCTGATTCAGGCTCGTACAGCTTATGAAAGAAGCTCCAGGCCAGGATCAGGCTCAATACCTTGGTCTTTCCTGAGCCGGTTGCCATCTTTACGACGAAGCGTCGCCAGGTCTCGTCGAACATGCCGGAGGTGACCAGACCTGAGCTATCAAAGCGCATCAGGTCGTATTTGTCCTGCACGCCGGCCACATCGTAGAGGAAGATGATAGTCTCCACAGACTCACGCTGGGCGAAGAAGTACTGAAACTCGTACATTGTCCCGTCTGCCTTGGGCAGAAGGTGAGGATTATTGAACCACCAGTTCAGCAGGTAGCGGCTGGTATCAGTCGCACCCTTGTAGCCGCTGTCGCGCCATTCCTTAACCTTCTTGCGAAGCTCTGAAACCAGCGGAGGCATGAGCTTATCCATGCTGTTTTCTCGCAGAGCCTCATCTGCCGGAAACCAGCGCACAGCCGGATCGAGGATGGCATGGGGTGATTCAGGAAAGCTGGGGTGAAGTGCCATTAGTTCTAGTCTCCTATGTTGACCTCAACGATGGTCATAGTGTCATTGCCAAAGATGTCTACTACCTTGACGGCAAGCTTGCGCCGGCCGGGCCGGCATTCGTGAAATACGCTGGTCAGCTCTAAGGATCGATCTTTCTTGGTGCGGAAGGATTGCCACTCGTTTTCAAATATGTAGTCGCCTGTCCAAACCTCTTCCAATTCACCGCTGCCCTCGTTCTGTATGCGTACAATCTCGCGCTTGCTCTCGAAGTTGAAGTCCACTGCCCAGTAATCTATCCAGTCGGTCCAGTGCTGAGTTAAGGTCTCACGACTGATGATGCCATCTTTGTCCTTGCTCACTTTGACGATCTGGCCATGCTCGACAACGATCTTGCTCGATTTGTCCTTTAGTGCGGCCTCAGCGGAGGCAATCGAATCCTGGGAATAGAATACGGAGAAGTCGGTCAGCTGCACAGCAATGCTGCTTTTCTTGAATAGAGGCTTGACCTCGATCGCCGCCACGTCGTGGAAGACGACCTGGTTCTTTTCTACCGCTCGCTTGTCGAAGACCTCTGCCGGGATGTACTTGGGTGCGATATCGATTCCCTTGGCCCGAGCTTCATCCAGCACGTTCGGAAACAGGCCCATCTCGAACTCGAATCCAAGGATGTCAACGCGGGAGATGTGCTTTTTGCGACATTCAAGGATGATCTCTTCGACGAATAGACGTGTTACAGGCATATTGATAGGCCCCACAGACACCATTCGTCCTGCCTTTTTGCCATGGAAGGCGGGAAAGCCCTCAATCTTTTCAGCCTGGTAGGCCCGCAGGATCAGGTCAACAAAGGCGGCTTCTTTCTCCTCAAGCTGCTTATTCTGCTCGGCTTCACGCAGGTTGGAATTAATACCGATATAGTGCTGGCGCTCGTATTTGCCCAGATTGAGAATCTCAAAAGCCCGGTAGCCCTTGCCCTCTGCTTTGAGCTGACGTTGCACGCCGATCATGCGCTTGCGTGTGGTGTGGATGCCAAACTTGCCCAGGTCTGCGACGATCCACTTGCGCCCCAGCTTCTCAGCCACTGCAGCGGTAGTGCCAGAGCCGCAGAAGAAGTCGGCTACGAGGTCGCCTTCGTTGGAGGAAGCTTTGATAATACGTTCCAGAAGAGGTTCAGGTTTCTGTGTTGGGTACTTCAGATCTTCTTCACTCCAGGAATCGATAAATTTTACATCAGTCCATAACGATGAAATTGGAACACCCTCCATTTCATCGATATACTGTTTGTACCTCGGCATTCCGTTCTCGGTATAATAAAGGCGTCCCTCGTTATGAAGACGCTGCATTTCCAGTTGAGTATAACGCCATGCCCGCTTTACGCCATTCCAGTCATAAACAGGTCCTCTCCCTCCTGGTGCAGTTGTGGACCTCGAAAGCCACTTTCTTCCGTCGGGATCAGAATATCTATAATAGGTTTGGATATATTCTTCCGAGTAGGGTGTGTACTGTGGATTCCATCGAAATTGATTGGAACGGCTGAAGAAGAAAATCGTATCGTGAATACTTCCAAGGGTTGAAGCATCGCTGTGTCCGTGACGGCGCTTATAAATTATTTCTGCTTGAAATCCTTTTGAGCCGAAAACCTCATCCAACGCAAACCTAATGAGCGAATTTACCCGCCAATCGCAATGCACATAAATACTGCCATCTTCAGCCAGCAGATCTCTCATCAGCACCAGCCGCTCGTAGATCATTGCTATGAATGAATCTGCTCCTTTCCCCCAGGTATCTCGATAGGCGATCTCCTCCAGAATATTGGGTTTCTTGGTGAAGGTGTCATCGCCGATCTCGATATCCATGGAGAAGTCCGCGCCAACATCAAAGGGCGGATCTATGTAGATCAGCTTGATGCCACCCTGTGCCTCGATCTCCTCGCGAAGGGGTCCGTTTTTCAGCGAGGAGAGAATGAGCTTGTTGTCGCCCCAGATCAGCTTGTTTGTCCAGCCCTTAAGCTGGCGGCCGCGGTTGTCCAGGTCAAAGAGTGTCTTCTGGAAATTGGTATCCTTCTCGGCGCGCGGCTCGTCCACCTGCTCGATCACCTGAAAGGGCAGCACGATATTGCAGACCTCGTTTGTCTTGCCGTTCCAAACCAGCTCCACCTCGCGCTTATCCTCAAAGAGCAGAAAGCGGTACTTGTCTGGCAGGGGCTTATCGGCTTCTATGTAGCGGATTATCTCCTGCTGTTCTCTTTCGGTCAGGCGTGGCATGAGCATCTCCCTTACGTTTATCTCGACAAAAATGTCGATTGCTTGGATGGTTTGCAGATTTCCTGTGACAGTCATAACGAAAAAGGTTTTGGTGTCTCAGAAGAAAACGCATATAGGCGAAATTATTAAGAATAGCAGAGAAGATAGTGATTCAATGGCAGCACGAGGCAGAATCAAGACTAAAAGAGAGGAATCCACCAGCGACCAGGGCTTAGACGCTCTGGAAGAGTGTGATGAATCGACCGCAGAGGAAATTCATGCACTCATCGAACTGGAAAAGGATGATTTTATCAGCCTTGAAGAATATGCGAAGAGACGCGGCCTGCGGTGCGCCAGGCCAGATAGCAATGCACCAGGGGGAAATAAGCATAAATTAGATGTATAAAAACAACTACAGATATGCAGAAGTCTCGGGTAGTTCGGATGGATTCCATTGGGCCTATTGAGAAGTGTAAGCGGCAAGGAAGCGATTAAGGCTTTCATCAAAGCAGGCGGAATAGTCCGCCGCGGAAAAGGTGATCATGTTAACATTAAAATGCCAAATGGACAGCTCATAACTATCCCAGTCTCAGGGAGTCTTAAGATTGGCCTGCTAAAGTCGGCAATTAGAAAGGCCGGCCTGGATGATGAAGAATTCATGATACTCTTGAAGGAGTGATTAATTATGGAATATACTATTTTGATCCATCAGGCGGAAGAGGGTGGCTTCTGGTCTGAAGTTCCCGCTCTTCCTGGATGCTACTCTCAAGGAGAAACAATAGATGAAACCCTGCAAAATACCAAGGAAGCAATCGAATCCCACCTGATAGCCCTGAAGGAAGATCTAGTGGCGGCCCCAATCGAGGGGAGTCTATTCATAGGAAAGGTTAGAGTGGAAGTCCCCGGCCTGTGATATTGCCTGATATCAGCAAATGAATCCAGTTCATTATATTGCCTAAAGGATTCATTTCTTGAGGGTCCTGCAGGCCCGATTCGCTGGGCACCTGAAAGGAAAACCATGAAACCAGAGCGCGAGAGGCCCGTAAACCCGTTTGCGCTGGAGGCGCCTCTACCTCTCCTTTATGTGCCTGATCTCCACCGCCACTCCTCTCCTTGATGCCACCATCTCCCAGCCGGACATCTTCGCCCGGCCAATCCCGAAGGCCTGCTCGCCTGTGATTATCACCTCATCTCCCGGCCGGATCTCTTCGTCTGCATCCACCACGCCCGGAGCGAGCAGCGAGCCTCGGGGCAGAAAGTCGCCGATCCTGACCGTATAGCGGCCCAGGGGTTCCAGGCGCTTTGCCCCCGCCATCGACAACGCCATGTTGCCATTTATAGTCCAGGTGGCCAGAGGCCTCTTGTTCTCGTCCTGAATCTCTCTGCCCCTCACCACTATATTTCCCGCCAGCAGGGCATTCCCCGAGCCCTCACCAAAATAAAAGTCGGCATGGGCCCGGTAACGCAATAGCCGCAGATCTGGCAGGCGTGCTGCGTCACGGCATGCTTCTTTGACCGCCTCAGCGAGGCGTGCCAGAGCGGGCCCACCGGTACCTCCGCCTGTGTAGACCGCATCCAGGCCCAGCTCTCGCACCGTCTGCTCCAGCTCTCCCTCCAGGTGGGCCACTATTCTGGCATACCGGTTCTTTTTCAGGTAAGCCTCCAGGCACCCGGCCAGCCACGCTCTCTCCTCTCGATCCCAGCGGCCGGTGACGGGGACATCGTAGCTGGCAGCAGGATAAGCCTCCTCTAATTCCCGTGGCACGAGCGCCAGGGGCGAGGTCAGTATCAACTCATGCAGATAACGCCTGGCGGAGCCAATGGCCTCGGCGAAGAGGCGGTGTGACCGGGAGGTGGAGTAGGGCTTGCGAGCGGAGCAGGGCAGGAGCAGCAGCACATCGCTTTGCGGAGACTGATACCTTTCTAAAACCCTTTCTGCAAAGCGAGTGACCTCCACCCTCTGCAATGACTCGGCGCAGTTGGCATAAAAGGTGCTGCGGCGGCTGACGGGCGTCCTCCTCTCAAGATACCGATGCTCCGCGTCCAGCAGCCGCAGGGCTGCGGTCTGGTCGGGCTTCACCCTCACCTGCCGCTCGACGTACTCCCTGATCGTTTGCGAGCGGACAGCTTCTCTGACCGCCAGCAGCTCCTCATCGAGCTTCTGGAGGTTGTGGGCGACGAGGAGATCCGTCTCCTTTCTGGTCTCCTTCTCCCTCATCTTCTGGCAGTGCGGACAGAGGCAAAAAAGCTCATCCCTCTCGGCCAGCTCTTTGGCGCCCCAGACTCCGTCCCGGGTATGGTAACGGCCCAGGAGGCCGTCCGCTATCATCCTGGTGCCATCAATAAGGTCGATTCCCAGGTAGACCAGGAGGGCAAGATTGGCGGGCGTGGCCAGAGCCGGAGCATAAAGAGCGCTATCGGGCACGGTCTTATCTCTGACCTTAATGACCGCCTTCACCAGGTCTCTTGGGTTTTTAAGGCTCCCTGCATTTCCCATCAGATAAACATCGGCACCATCCGGCGTCTTCTCTCTGAAGGGATGGACGAGCAATCCTTTGGGGCCGTCCAAATCCATTGCGGGCAGCTCCAGGGCCGGCTCGGAGTGCAATGCTGAAGGGACGTAAGGCAAGATGGCCAGCTTCTTTTGATCCTTCAACTCCACCTGAGTGGCTATGGCCTCATCCAGGGATTCATAGCTATAGATGCTTCCCGCAGATATGTAGTCGTCAGGAGTGATAACGCCGGGAGTGCTGATCTGCCTGTTCAGGAGGAGCTTTCCCATCCGAGCAGGGCCGTCGCGGCGGAGGATCTCGAAGTATTTGGTCATGGCATATGCACCTTGGGCAATTGCTCTAATCTTTCTTTAAGGTTGATCTTCAGCCGGAAGGTGAACCGGGCCTCTGGATTGGCCCCGATCAGCCTTCTTGTGATCCTTGTCGCTCGATCTATCGCCGCATCATCCGCCTCCGCCGGGACTTCGGCGTTAAATGGATAGGTCTCTTGTAGCTGCGCCGGATAGGGGCCGAATGGCGGCTTGAAGTTCAGGACGTGATCATAACCGCTAGGGTTCGCGTTCGGATCATCGGTGATCAGAACATCGCCTTTCAGGCTGATCCGCTCGATTCTCCGGCCATAGCGGATGACCTCAGGCCGGCTGGCAGATTCCGGGCTCAGATAAAAGAAGGTGGACTTGCTGGCCGAGTCCAGGCCCTCCAGCCAATCTCCATATGATGCCAACCGTTTCAGGCCGTCGAGCATGCGGGGATGAGACCGGCAGCGTGTCTCCAGAAGGTCCCATAGCGAGCCATCGCGAATGCTCTGCCGGACGAGCTTGATCTCCTGCAGGGAGACGTAAAGGTTGTGGCGGGCCAGCTCCCTCGATCTTTGGGGGCTATCCATCAGCTCCTGCTGAGTATATTTCAGGCAGACGGGACAGGAGCAGGGAAGATGCTTCATCTCCTCCAGCTTCCGAGTTCCCTGAACGGTTAGATAGCGACCCTCTCGGGCATAGAGGGCATAAGCAGCGGAGTCGAAGAGGTCGCAGCCCATAGCAGCGGCCAGGGCAAAGAGCATGGGGTGTCCGGCTCCGAAGAGATGGACTGGCACCCCCGAGCCCAAACCCTTCTTGGCAGAGACAACCACATCTACCAGATCCCTGAAACGGTAGGCCTCCATCAGAGGCACCACTCCTCCTATGGGATAAAGATCAAAGCCGAGCTCTCGGGCGAATCTCCCCGCCCTCTCCCTGAGGTCGGGATAGGTAGATCCCTGAACCGGTCCGGCCAATAGGGCAGCTCTCTTCAGGGCAGCTGCCTCCTGCAGTCGTTCCTCCGTGGTATTCAACTCCGACTCTGCCCTCTCCCTGGATACGTCGGGAGGAGTGGGTATATCCAGGGGCACGGATATGTCTGATTTTATGGCAAACTGAAAATCAAGGATCTCCAGGGGCAGAACATCGATATCGCCGTAGACGGAGAGCTGAAAGGCTCCCGAATCTGTCATTATGGGTCCGGGAAAGCCCAGGAGATCGTGCAACCCCTGCTCTATTGCTCCCTCCCTCAAGTCCGGATCCTGGTTTATTATGTAGCTATTGGTGATAATCATCTCCGCACCCATTGAGGCCAGCTCCTCCGGAGGGATGAGGGGAAGGTGGGGGTTTACCACGGGCATGAGCAGTGGTGTCTCGACGGTGCCATGAAGAGTAGAAAGCCGGCCGATCCTTCCGGCCAGATCTTTATGCAGTATTTCGAAGCGGTCCGGCATATGCAAATCCTTCACCAATAAGGAATAAATAGGTTGGGTCTGATCATCAGGGATACGGAAAACCGAATATAAGAGGATTGATTAATATGAAAAATATAACCGCATTGGTTACACTATTCTGCCTGATGGGCCTAGCAGGTGCCCAGGGTAGCGGCCTGGGAGATGGTTATAGCTCGACTCAAAGGGCATTCTTCAATGAACCAATCACCTCAACCTTTGAACCTTATGTGAATAACTACTGGAGCAATTATGTTGTCGGCAACAAGAGCCAGAGCGGCCACATAATGACCTCTGAAATGGATATGTGGGTAAACAACTTCCCCCTGATGTTCAGCATCCCTATGCAGCTTGATTCCACGAGCTTTAAGAGCAATGTCTCAACCCAGGGCCTTAGCGAGAAGGAGAAGAACAGCCAGACCCTGAAGACTGCGGTATACCGCGAACTGGGCCTGAGCGATCTCAGTAAATTGACTGCCGCTGCAGGCAGCCTGAATGCCACCGGCGCCAGCACTCCTGCCATTGATGCTACAGGGAATCTGCTCTCTTTGAGTGTAATGTCGTTCTTCAACGTCTGAGCCGAGATTCTGTAACATAAAATAAAAAAAGAAGGATCTGGAAGAGGTTCTGCTTTCTGTTGCGGGACTAATTTCCTTTATTTCCTTTTCTTGACGTGACTGTAAAGGGCAAGAGTCCGCCGGCCAGGAGAATCATCCTCTGGCGACGAGAGAGGTTCATCTTCAGAACTAGCTCTTCTTCCTTTTTCTTTTCTCCTTTCCTTTCCACTACCTCTTCTCCTTTCCTGCTGCCTTCTGCATGGGCGATCACACTCTCATCTCCCTTCTCTAAAGATTTGCGTATGCCAGGGATTCTTATATTCGTTTTTTCCGGCAGCAGATCCCAGTCAGACTC
>DAIO01000012.1:0-13343 GCA_002498745.1 Methanosaeta sp. UBA533
CCGGCCAGCCAGAAGGTATGTGAGGGGGCGACAGCAACGTTCTCCGTTCAGGCAGAGAGCAGCGAGGCATTGAGCTATCAATGGTTCAAAGATGGAATAGAGATCTATGAAGCCACAGCGGATGCTTATACTATTCCAAGAACCAGCAAATTCGATATGGGCAACTACTCAGTGCAGGTGAGAAATAGCTGCGGATCGATCGAATCAAAGGCCGCTTACCTGGAGATAGTCTCAATGCCAAAGATCCTTGTGCCGCCCAAGAGCCAGAGGGTATGCCAGGGAGATGCAGCAACGTTCTTTGTGCAGGCAATCAGCAGCGAGCCATTGTCCTATCAATGGTTCAAAGACGGAAAGATGATCCAGGGAGCGACTGCTGATACCTATACCATCACAGCCGCAAACCTCAGCGACACAGCACGCTACTCGGTGCAGATAAGAGACGAATGTAATCTGATTGAATCGGAGGCAGCAAATCTGCAGACAATTGGGGTGCCAGTGATCTCCCATCAGCCGGCCAGCCAAATCGTATGCCAGGGAACGCCTGTGACATTCAATGTTCAGGCAATAAGCGATGACCCTCTGAGCTACCAGTGGTTCAAGGACGGTGTGGAGATTCCAGGAGCCACAACTGAGGTTTATACCATTCAAAAGGCTATCCCAGGCGATAAGGGAGGCTATTATGTGCAGGCAAGAAACAGCTGCGGCCAGACCGAATCAGAGGCAGCAAATCTGGATATAATCGCATTGCCTGAGATTTTGGTCCAGCCCACCAGCCAGAAGGTCTGCGAAGGATCGACGGCGACGTTCACTGTGTTGGCAAAAAGCGCTCAGCCTCTGACCTATCAATGGATAAAAGGCGGCAGGATCATTCCAGAGGCCAACTCCGAGGAGCTCACCATATTCGATGCAAATATGGAGGATATGGGTGAATACAGAGTTGCGATATCCAATGGCTGCGGATTCATCGATTCAAATGCTGTGAGCCTGATCGTAGAAAGGCCGCCTGGGGATGTGGAAATTGAACCCGATTGCCTGATTGCCGACGCCGGTGAGACTGTGGCGTTCATAATGAAGGGCACCGCAGTTGGGGCAAATTCCTATCAATGGGAGAAGAATGGAGAGATAATTCCCGGAGAGGTATCACCCTCATTGATAATCCTTAACCCGAAACCATCTGATTCCGGCGGCTACAGACTGACGGTGAGCAATGGCTGCGGCTCGAGTAAATCAAAAATGTCAGTGTTGAGGGTGGTGGAGGATTCAACAAAGGTTGATCCATGCTTAAATCCGCTGTCAGCATGCTGCAATTCGAGCTGAGGAGTCGATGGGACGAGCCCGAGTTTGGCTCAGGCCTGCTTGCGCAGAGCCGGACTGGGTTGAGCCCGACTGTATTGAGCCTCCCTGATGATCCGGGGGGCTCTATAACAGCCAAGCGCTTGTCTTATCCCTGCACAGGCTCCCTTTTTCCTTTTTCATTCATTTTCCTGCACCTACATTGTCTCCTTTCCTTTCCCCCAATCTCATCCTCCAGCTTCTTCTCACCTTACCTTCAGCTCGTCGATATTCAAGGGATTGAGAGGCTTGCAGATGATCTCATTAAACCCGGAGAAGACGGAAGACGAAAGACGGAAATAAAATATGGAAGATAGAAGATTGGAAGACGGAAGATAAACGATTTATCTCCGGGGGACAAAAAGATTTCAGCAGACAGTGGAGGACGATTATGCTAGATATATTGAGAGACCGGCGGAGCATCAGGAAATACAAAGATGTGAATATCGATAAACAGATCATTGATCAGCTCAAGGAGGCTGCTTTGCGTTCACCAAGCTCCCGGGGGGTCAACCCCTGGCGGCTTTTGTTCATCACCGATAAGGATATGCTGGAGGTGCTGTCCCGCGCCAAACAAAGCGGCTCGGGATTCCTGAAGGGGGCCAGTCTGGGTGTGGTGGTCATAGCCAGAAACGAGGAATCGGACGTCTGGATTGAGGACTGCTCCATCGCTTCCATCATCCTGCAGCTGACTGGCCAGAGCCTGGGGCTGGGATCATGCTGGATCCAGATCAGAAACCGGATGCATAATGATGGCCAAACCTCTGAGGACTATATCCGAAAGGCCCTCGATCTGCCGGAGGGATCGAAGGTGGAATGTATGATCGCCTTTGGCTACCCTGATGAGATAAAGGAGCCCCATTCCAAGAGCGAGTTGGAGTACGGGAAGATACTGGAATCATAGGAAGGAGTGATTGGCAAAAGGGTATGAGGATGGTCCTAACTCCTCAATCTTTTTTGTTCTGATAATTCTTAAGCAGCCCCTGCACCAGCAGCCATGCAGATGAGCGAAAATAGCCACAAATTTTGATAGGATTCCAGCTCTGGTGGTCTGCATGAGGCTGGATAGCTGCCCTAGGACTGTTTCGCCAGTGAAGGTAAATATGTTGAGGGCAGCTGTGCTCCTGCCCGCAATGCTGATTTGGAGACTGCTCTGGCTGCAGAAGTGTCCTGAATTGAATCGATGCAAAAATTGATATGTTGGACCGAGCATAGAAAGAAGGAGGAAGGAATGAGCTGATAGATGAGGGCGACTGCAGCATCTAAAAAAAATGCCGTTGGTCGAATCCACCTATCAAGGATATCATTGGAGAGTCCTGGTATAACGCCATACGAGGTTATATTTATGAAGATGTATATAATTTCTGTATTGATTCTTTTAGCGATAGCATGCAGCAGCCAGTCGACGGATACAGTGAACATCAGTAGAGATTCTGGCATGGCAATACTGGCCAATCTGACAGAAAGCTCTTCCAGCCCCTCCGAGGCCCAGGAGAGCATACTGCAAAACCAGACAAATCAGACTGGCAACACCAGTCTGTTAGCGAATGATGACTTGTGGAGCTGGGGCAAAATTCCCATTGGCTATGAGGTAAGCGATAACGGAACTCTGATCAACCTGGCCGAGCAGGAATGGGCTCCAAGCATCTAAAAGCATACTTTAAATTTTTTTGCCAGCCATGTTTTAGGCCATATGAATGATAGGAGATGCTTGCCTCATAGAGAGGACTTTCGCCCTCGCTTCTCAGCCCAAGAGCCTGGTCTCCGTGGGCTGCAGGGTGCACGGTTACTGCCAGGAGATGGATGAGGGGATCGAAAAAGGGCTGAAAGGAATGTTTTCCTGATCTAGAGTGCGTTTAAGCTTTATAACGCCAAAGGGGAATTTTCTCCCCTCATATCCCTCCATAGTTTTGCGCATGCTCCCAGGCCCTGTGGCCCTCGGGGAACCGATCACGCCGGGAGTAGATCGATATATCCTCCCGGCGAAACAGCTGCCGATCCAGACCCACCGGGCAGACCTTGATGCAAATTCCGCAAGGGGATATGCCCTTCTGGTTCAGCTCATTGCTATGCTCGGCACAGCTCTTCTTATTGGTCAGACCCTGGGGGTAATCCCTCTCATCCAGTGCATTGACCGGACACATCTTGACGCAGCGCATGCATTCAGAGCAGAGCTTCTCATCTCTAATTGGGTCCGATGGAAGAACTGCGGAGGTGAAGACAGAGCCGAAGCGCACCCGAGGTCCATAATCTGGCGTCAGGAGCATATTGTTCACACCGAAGCTTCCCAGGCCTGCCAGAAAGGCAGCATGGCGGTGGGAGAAGATTGCCACCGGATTTTTCAGCAGCGCCCGGATTCCGATGTATCCATCCCTGGGAACGAAGACGGAAGGATGGCCCAATTGGGTGAGATAGCTGGCCAGGCGGTAGGTGTACTGGTCGAGAAGGGAGTTGACTGTGCTGTACAGCTCCCGGTAATAGACGGAGGGCGACGTTTCCAGAACTGGCAGGCTGATTGGCAGGCCTATGACTATCACCGACCGGGCTTCGGGATATATCGACTGGGGATAGAACTCCTCCGGAATCCAGGGCTGAAATGGGGGTTCTTTCCATCGATCCACACTGGCCACTCCCAGCAGGGGTATCTCCAACTTTTCGCACCATTTCTGGATAGCAGCTTTCAGCTCATTGCTCATGGAAGGATCATATGCAGCTCAAAGGATAAAAGGCTCACCAGGGATTATCTGCGATGCTCTTTTTCATATCACATCCTCCCGGTTCTGCTCCTTGAACTTGCGGAAGAGCATCTTCATCTCATATACCCCTTCTTCTCTTCTTTTCTCCGTATAGAATCCCATCTTCTCAAATAAGCTCACCATGGCCTTGTTCTCCACCAGGGTGTCCGCGGTAAAGCCCAAGAGGCCGTGCCTCCTGGCGATGTATGTCAGATAAGAGAGAAGCTCTTTGCCCACTCCCATTCCATGATACTCGTCCTTCACCACTATTGCCACCTCTGCCATGTACTTGTCCGGGTTCAGCTCGTACTGGCCAAGGGCGATAATGGTCTCTCTTTCTCTCTCCTTCTCCTTGATCACCGCCAGGATTTCCATCTTCAGGCTCCAGTCCACAATAACGAAGTCCTGCAGCCTCTTATGGGGCATATCCTTCCGGGCAGAGAAGAACCTCATGTACATGCTATCCTCGGATAGATCGTAGAAGAAGTCCTTGAGCATGGGCTCGTCCGTTATCTTCACCGGCCGGAGGAATATCTCCAGGCCTTTCTTGGTAGTCCTGTATGTCTCCAACTCCTCGGGATACATTCCCTTCTCGCCGGGGATGAAGACCTGATCTTTGTAGATTAGATTTCTCTTCCGGGCGGCCTCTATCAGCCAGGGGCGGAACTTGGGATGGGCGATGGCGATGAGGTCCATGGCCCTCTCCCGGATGTTCTTGCCGTGCAAATAGGCGATTCCGTATTCAGTCACCATATAATGCACGTCTCCCCTGGTTAAAGTGATCCCGGCTCCCTCCTGAAGGACGGGAACGATGCGGGAGACGCTGTCGTTCAGTGCAGTGGAGGGGAAGGCGAGAATGGTCTTCCCTCCGGGGCTGAGGACCGCTCCCCGCATGAAGTCCGCCTGACCGCCGGTGCCGCTGTAGAAGGTCCCTCCCAGAGATTCTGCTGTTGCCTGGCCGGTCAGGTCCACCTCCATGGCGCTGTTGATGGCGGTCATCATCCTGTTCCGGGAGATTATGAGGGGATTGTTGGTGTAGTCGATCCTCTTGAACTCGATCGATGGGTTCTCGTCCAGGAAATCGTAGGTATCCCGGCTTCCCATGCAGAATGAGGCGATGGTCTTTCCTGGATTGTGGATCTTCTTCTGATTGGTGACAACTCCCTTTTTCATCAGCTCGACGATGCCATCGGATAAGAGTTCCGTATGCA
The DNA here is from genome assembly GCA_002498745.1 of Methanosaeta sp. UBA533. Classification (GTDB taxonomy): domain Archaea; phylum Halobacteriota; class Methanosarcinia; order Methanotrichales; family Methanotrichaceae; genus Methanothrix. The sequence continues at coordinate 5,279 of DAIO01000012.1, forward strand.
CTCCCAGGTCTTTTTTGTTCTCGAGGCTGTGCACCACCTCGTCCGGTATCAGGCCGTATCCCACCTGAATGGTCGAGCCATCCTCTATGATACGAGCGACGTATTTTCCGATCCTCTGCACGATGTCGTTGGGAGCCTTAACCGAATACTCGATGAGAGGCTCGTCATGGGGAAGGATAAAATCGATATCTTTGATATGAATGAAGCCATCTCCATGTGTTCTAGGCATGTTTTCGTTCACCTGGGCCACGACGACCTCTGCCTTTTCCAGGGCAGCCTTGACCACGTCCACGCTTATGCCCAGGCTAAGGTAGCCGTGCTTGTCCGGAAGAGAGGTCTGGACCAGGGCTATATCCACCGGAACCATCTCTGAGCGGAAGAGATCGGGAACGGAAGAGAGGAAGATTGGGGTATAATCCGCTGCACCACGGTTGACCGGATTTCTGGTGCTGTCTCCCACGAAGAAGGAGTCAAGCCTGAAGTTATCCTGGAACTTTTCATCGGTATATGGAGCCACGCCAAGCGTCCAGATGTGGATCAGTTCCGCATCGAAGAACGCTTTGGGATTATTTTTGACGTAGTTGACCAGCTCAGCCACCAGGTACTGAGGCTCACCGCAGCCGGTCCCTATGAAGATCCTATCTCCTGCATGGATGTGGCTGAATATGACCTCTGGGGGCAGGAACTTCTCAGGACATGTCTTCTTGAACTCTTCCAGGGTCTTTTTATCTTTCATTCTTGTTTAGATTCTTCTTCTTCCATAATCAGCCTATCGCTCTGAAAAGAGAAGAATATGCAGGTCAGCTGTGGTCAGATGTCATTCGCCCTTTGCACATTATTATATTATCAATGGAGAATCTATCTTAAAAGGGGAATAGATTGATATAGAAATGGTCAGCATTTAACAATAATCGGGTTTAATTGAGGAGATCAACAATGATCAACCTATTCAAGAAGAATGCTGGAGGAGAGGCAAGAAAAGATAAGAAGAAAGAAAAGCAGGAGGAGAGGCGACAGAAAGCGCAGGCCAGGGGACAAAAGCCCATAAAATAATCGTTTTTTGACCTAACTATAAAAGATCGATCTCAACAGAATTCACTGGCGTGAGCAGTCAATGGTTTCCACCGCCTTCACAACGCTCTCCCATTCCGGGCAGTATGAGACTTGACTGCGATAATCCTCAATTCCAGTGCCGTTCAGGCTCCATGGGTGCTGAAATAGAATTCCATGCCTATCGGGATCGCTCTTCACGAACTCCACGATATTGATATCCAGGTCATCGATCAGCACATCCGATGGCACATTATGCTTGGTCCCTGTTCGGGCCCAGTAGTAGCCCTTCAGGGAAGGAAAATGAGCGCGCAGCCATCTGCGAGTAGCCTCTTCGGTATGGGGCTTCCTGGCGGTCACCACAAAGATATCATGGTGGCTGAGCTTCTTTATCGCCCTTTGCGAACCGTCGATGATTGGTACCTGCATCACATATTCTGGATCCGAAAGCAATCTGGATATCTCCTCCCAGACCTCCCTTCCCTCGAAGGTCCAGTGCGCACGATCGACATCGCTCCTGGAATACACGAGGCCGTATTTCTTCTCGATCTCTCTCAGGACAGCAGCCACCTGATCTGCCAGCACCCCGTCGATGTCCACAGCGATCTTCAAAGTCATTTCCTTTATGCATTTTACCCAGGGCACCATATAAAGGTTTCAGCTGACCAAGATGGTTAGATAAATAAATGATCAGAATGACTAGCAATGCAATTGAGTCACAGTTGAGGATAAATAATAAAATATAATAGATATATTATACGAGGCAGTAAAAATGGATTATATTCTTCACCCCCGGTCAGAGATCGATAGCAGGATAAAAAAGCTACAGTCCAGTATGGACGGCATCGACGGAGCACTCCTATTTCAGGCGGTGGACATGTGCTACTTCTCTGGGACCGCCCAGGACGGGCTGGTCTACATACCCAGAGATGGCGAGCCGATTGTTATGATGAAAAGAAGCCTGGAGAGGGCAAAGGAGGAGTCGCCACTGGAGGTCCGGCCACTGAAGAATATGAGAAATCTAAAAGAGGACTTGGGCATCAAAACGGGGGCCACTATAGGCCTGGAGATGGATGTGCTTCCCTGCAGCTTCTACTTTCGGGTGAACAAGGCCCTGGAGGATGCTTCTTTTGTCGATGTTGCCGAGAGGATCAAGCATATCCGTTCAGTCAAGTCAGAGTTCGAGATAAAACTGGCCAAGGAAGCGGCACAGATGCTGGTGGAGGGATTCTCCACCGTTCCAGATCATATCAAAGAGGGAATGACCGAGGTGGAGCTGATGTGCCGCATGGAATCGGAGATGAGGCTGATGGGCCATCAGGGCTCTCTTCGCTTTCGCCGCTTCAACAGCATAGTTCCCATAGGCCATATAATGTCCGGATCGAGCGCCGCCATCCCCAGCTTCCTGGCCTCGCCCACCGGCGGCAAGGGAACCTCAGTGGTGTTTCCCCATGGTCCCGGCTACAGAAAGATAAAGAGAAACGAACCGGTATTTGTGGACACTGTGGGTATCTGCAATGGATATATCGCCGATGCCACCAGGATCTTCTCTTTGGGCAAGATCGAGCCGGAGCTCGTGCAAGCTTATGAGGCCTCTTGCCAGATCGAGGAGGCCATCGCCAAAGAGATGATGCCGGGCAGGACGGCTAGAGAGCTGTTCGAGCTCTCCGAATCAGAGGGGGCGCGTCTGGGCTACGGCGATTTTCTGGGTGGACCGGTGGGAAGCAAATGCGGCTTTGTGGGTCACGGTGTGGGCCTTGAGCTGGATGAGTATCCTGTGCTCGCCCCGCTGGACCACAAGATCCAGGAGGGGATGACCATCGCCGTGGAGCCCAAGATCATCTATCCGGGCAAAGGGGTCTTAGGGGTGGAGGACACCTTCCTGACGACATCATCCGGAGCCCGGAGGCTGACGGATATGCCCTTGGAGATCTGGGAGGTCTGAGGCCTTTGTCGGATGGAGTCAGAAGGTGCAAATCCGGCTTTGTGACGCTCCATCGAGACAACTTGGCTAGAGGAGAACCGCTTCAGTCTCATTTGCCATGACCCGGATGGATCCAAAACCTCTGGAGCTGATATTCGGCGGGCGCCAGCTGTTCATGTACTGATTCACGATCACCGGATCGTAGTACTCTATGATCCACTGCCCTTCTTTTTCAGAGGCGTTGATGGCTACTGCACTGGATCTCCACCGGAAGAGCTTGACCTGGGGTAGGCTCTCAGCTCTCTTGAGGGCTTCGTCCAATCCTCCTTTATGAGGCGGAGCAATTTGGTAGAGATAGGATGCATTATCTGGCAGCAATCCAGCAAAGATATTGAACTTTGAGATCAGGAAACTATTGTTGTCGCTGTCGTTTTCAAGCATGGTCCACTGGAAGAGATTTGAGTCCGGATAGATCTTGAAGCCGTCATCATGAAAGCCATTCGCCATCTCTTTTCCCTCCAGCCTTATTCCGCTTATGACCAAAAGAAATATGAGAAAGGCAGCGGACACCTTTTTATCGATTTTCATCTCTGGCCGGTCGCGGAGGAGCTTCGCCATAAATAGAAGGGTAGCGATCATTATCACGATTTCTAAATGGCTGAAGATCTCTGCTGAGTACCTGGCAGCGGTCAGAGGATAGAAGAGAGGAACGCCTCCCGAGGTGAGGAAGTCTAAGAAGAGGTGGCTGATGATTCCGGCATAGGAATAGGCCAGGGTCGTGGGCGAGAACTGCAGGTCTTTAGCGATGAACCCCCTGGACCTGGTCTTGATCCCGTCACGAGAGACCAGAAAGAGGAGGATTGCTGCCACGAAGAAGCCGAAGAGGAACGTATGGGTGAAACCCCTGTGCACTATGAGATAAGAGGTCGGATGGATCTGATTGATCCAGACCACCAGCACGTCCAGGTCGGGAGCTATTCCGCCGAGCACCAGGGCGGCAAGATAATCTCTCCTGATCCTCAAGAAGCGGCCCAAAAGATAGGGAAGCAATGCATGGGTGAAGAAGTCCATTAAGGCAGTTTAGCTCATCATGGCTATTTTTGCTTTTTGGAAACAGCCTTTGTCCAGAACAAAGTGAAACGGCGGCGGCGCACCCCGCTGCAAGCAGACGGGGCATCCGAGGCGCCGCCGCATGAAAATGGATTCAGGTAAATCTGAAACTTCGCTAAGTCGAATACGGATGCCCTATATCCCAGCCGCAGCCAGCTGCGGGGTATTGCGTTTTAAAGTAAAAACTCCGATCTCATTGCCATTCTCGTCCCGCAGGGCGAAGTTTCTCATCCGGTGAGATCTATCGCTGCGGCAAGCAAGCTGATGAATCTAGAAAGAGTTTAACACGATCCGGGGATTAGCAAGCCATGCGATCAGTCACTTGGGTGGCCCCAACTTATTTGAATTTTACCGACTTGATGCGCTGGGGTATCTATTAATACAAGTACATAACGCACATTCATGTATGTCAACCAAGACTATAACCATAACTGAAGAGGCTTATAGGCTTAACGCCGCTGAAAAGGAATAGAAGGGCTTTGCATACTCTGGGATTACAGGCGACACATCTCAAATGGTGAGCGGCTCTGGCTGTGGAGCCCCTTAGCCAATGTGGCAGTGGCCGCTCGAATTATCGGAGATGTAACTGAGAAAGATCTCCGAAGGGCGCTCGATGCCGTCCGGCGCAATCACCCTCTGCTGGGTGCCAAGGTTATTTTCAATGACCATCATGATGCTTGGTTTTCAACGGATAAAGTCCCTGAGACAAGGCTTCGCATAGTTCCAAGAAGATCGGAGACTCAATGGTTTGAGGAGATCAGATATGAGCATAAGATACCCTTCGAGCCTGAAATCGGCCCTCTAATACGTTTTGCGCTTGTCTATTCCCCTCAAGTTTCAGAGTTAGTGATATTTGCCAATCACAGCATCTGCGATGGGAAGGCCCTGGCAATCCTAGTCCGCGACATACTCGAATATTATGCCAATCCAGAAAAAGAGGTGCAAATCCTCCAATCGCCCACTTTCGAGGATTGTCTTCCAAAGGAAAGAATGTCCCTTTCAGGATTTATAAAAAAGATTGTTATCAATCACTATAACCGCCAATGGAGAAAGAGGCCATATTATTTCACCCAGGCGGATTTTAACCAGATTCACAAAGCGCACTGGGATATGATGCAATATAACGTCACCCTTATTCAGCTTGAACCTGAAGAGACTGCGACTTTGGTGGCTAAATGTAGGGAAAACAACGTAACCGTTACCTCTGCGTCCACCGCTGCATTTCTGGCGGCATATCGAGATATCCTCGGGCCGTTCCCAAAAGAGAAGAATGGCATCTGGATAGCTTATGACCTGCGTAGACATCTTAGAGAGAACATTGGTGATGTTATTGGAACTTTAGCAGGGGCCATTCAATTCAAGTTCGACTATAACCAGAATAAGCCTCTCTGGAAAAATGCACAAGAGATTCACAGAATTATTCGCAAAGATATGGAAAGGTTCAGAACAGTGGGCCCAGAGGGCCGTGAATTGTTGCTTCTTGATCCGACGCTGATAGATGCCCTCAACTTTGCACCCTTTACACGGTTAGTCCCTGAGGCATTTGAAAGAACGGAGAACCTTTCAGCCTTTGCCCGTGATACGAAAAATGTTGCACTTACATTCTCACGCAAGGGAGAGTCCGGCATCCTTGGAACCATCAACACGAACCTTGGGCGGCTAGACTTTCCACTCACCTTTGGCGACCTCCAGTTCGAGCGCATGTTCTTTGTACCGGCTGCGAACTCATCCGTTCCTCTCATACTCGGAGGCGTCAGCGTACGTGGCAAGCTGGTATTTTCCCTGAACTATGCAGAAGAAGTGGGTGGTCATAACTCATTGCTGACCCAAGATATGGTTCTGGTCCGAAACCGGGCGCTCGAACTACTAGGATTCCCAGAAAAGACCAACGATAGAGCAATGTGATGGTTGTTAAGGTAAATGAAAATGAATATGATCAATGCGTTGCACAAGCATACATCTTACGGATTTGTTACTGATATTGATCGCTCCGAACTGAGTCTTCAGGATCTAACCACCCGGATTAAGTAGGCACACTAAGCGATCGATCTCAATGGCCTTGACAACGCCAACGGCCTCGTAAACCTGTGTTACAACCACCACTACCAGATCATAGGTACATTTCTGACCATGAGGATGGTATTTCTTTGATATCTGATGACGAAGATCTCTTTCACACCGCTCTCCTGCTGGGCGCTCCAGTTCCCCTCCGGGTCCATGTATTCGGTTGGCTCAGGAAGGAGGTAAGCTTCTGTGGGAGTGAAGCTTACGGGATCAACTCCTGTGTCGGAATTGATGACATCTCCCGCTCCATTCGTCAACTGGATGGCTCTGAAGTCGCCCTGCCAGAAGCCGCCTTCACAACCTTTTCGCCCAGGGAGGCCACGCTGCCTTCAGCAAGCCCGTCGTCAGGGCTGCCGCTCTGAACAACGTAGCTTATCTTCCAGTGCCCGGAAAGATCATCGTAGGCCGCAGCTGTTACGACAAAGAGGAATGCCAGCAAGGCTGCCAGTCAAACAGCGCACCGTCTCCCACAATTCCGACATATCCCCCGTAACTCCAAAATTCACCTCCACAAAGCTGTTTTCTTACTTCGGGAAATTTCTTAAAAAATTCCCTCGCAGTTATGCTCTTCACTATTTGCATTATCCTTGAAGGCGAGTATCTCGGTGCAGCTCCAACAAATATGTGGACATGATCATCATCAGTTCCAATGGCATCAAAATCGAAATAATATCTTTCGCCTATTTTAGAACAGGCGAATTTAATATAATTAATACAATTATTATCCTGAAGAAGTTTTCACCTGTATTTTACACTAAAAACCATATGATATCGGATCTTGTAGGCACAATGACTTGCTTTCTTAACCTCAATCATTATTCATAGAACATGCGATCTTTCTTAAGTTGGTTTCCTGACCATCCCAGCCGCAGCAAGCTGCGGGGTATTCATTAAAAATAAAAAAGTACAGATGAGATCAACTGTCAATTGGTCACTGGCATCTGGGAAGGCTCCTGATTTACCTATGGTTCTGCGCCCCAGGCACCTTGGCTTCTCCCCTTGGCCTTGATCTTTATTGTGCGAGTCCAAATGTATTAACGGGTGGCTCTGCTGAGACCGAGTCCGGGGGCAGGATTTGATCTGTCTGATTCATCTGCCCCGAGATACCCTCCGGATCTGCTTGATCAGCCTGACCAGCAGGGATGGCCTGATCTGCATTGCCGGAGATGGGCTGCCCAGGATAGGGCATGATCATCAGATATGGCCCCTGGCCGCTCTCTATGGACAGAAAGTCGATCTCCGTCGTGCTGCTGTTGCCAATGGCCTCCAGGAGGAATGATACCTTGTCCCCTCTTTCCTTTGCCTGCATGAGCTTTTGGGAGACATCGAAGGCATAGATATCATCGCCATCGCTATTGGTGCTCATCAGAGTGAGGTCATTTTTCACTATCAGGTTCCTGGCAGGCAGGATGTTGACCAGGAAGGTGGTGATATCGGATTGCTCATCCCAGTCCGAGCCGATGGTCACAAGAGCCACAATGCCTGAGCGATCCATCTGGCGCACCGATGCTGCTTTGAGCACCAGAATTGCGATGTCGTCATCGGCAATGTCTATGCCGGAAAGGTTGAATTGTATTAATGGAACCCCAGGATAGCTGTTCAAAGTGGTATTGTTTGCATCCGGCACATTAGTGGCGCAAAGCAGTGTATCGCTCTGGTTGTATACCGTCTCATTTCCCGTTCCCAGGCTGACGTAAACATCCTGGGAAGCGGGAATCTCAGTCGCCTGGCATTGCCCGCAGACGGCGATGACCGCCGCCAGCAGCATGAGAATTATCCCCCTTCTATTCATAGCTCATCTCTCCTCAATCAATTCTTATCCAGAATGATATTACATAAAATCGAATCATATTTAAAATTATAGTTTGGAAATCTTTTTTGTGAATAGAAAGAAAAATAGTGGCAAATGACCCCTAC
>DAIO01000085.1:0-4104 GCA_002498745.1 Methanosaeta sp. UBA533
AGATCTGTGCAGAGAGAAAGTAATCCCCGGAGATTACATAAACAAGGCTTGCAGCTTCAGAAAGAGGGATGAAATGGAGCAGGATAATATAGGTTAGAGAGAAGATAGAAGACGACCAAGAGAAAACAAATGGCTTATTGCCGGGAGGTATGGCTGGATGGAGATCGCGACCTGGTTTGGAAGGGTTGATTTGGAGACTGGATCAGTATTCTCAGCTGAGGATGAGGAGAGGATGATAGACGCCCTTTTAAAGAGGCCTCTTCCTGCCAGCCCATCCATTCAGCCCGACCTGCGCCGCCTGGCCCTAATGCATGGATATGCGGCAGACGATATCGAATATAACGCCCGCCTCAGGGTGGTCGCCCTGGGCCTCGTTCGCCGCCAGCTTGCCCAGTTGGCTACCACAGAACAGGACCTTCTCCAGGCTGTGGAGGCCATAGACGATATGACTGAGGCGATAAATCTGCTGGATGAGAGGCTCTATGAGTGGCATCGCCTGCACCATCAGAGGATCGTTCATGGAAAGGATCTGGCGGAGTTGCTATGTGAGGATCGGATTATGGGACCCTTCGCCAGGTCCATTCTCCGATTGATGGAATCGAGGAAGAGCATGGAGGAGGAGGTGAGCTTTCGAGCAGAGGAGCTCGCCCCAAACCTTTCCGCTCTTGCCGGACCGATTCTGGCAGCGAGGCTAATTTCCAGGGCCGGCGGCCTGAGCCGGCTGGCAAAGATGCCCTCATCCCGGGTTCAGGTCATGGGGGCGGAGAAGTCCCTCTTCAAGCATCTCAACGGCCATGCCCCTTCACCCAAGCATGGGATAATCTTCCGCCATCCGGCAGTCATGGGAGCCCCAAGAAAGCTGCGGGGAAAGGTGGCACGCGCTCTGGCTGGAAAGCTCGCCCTTGCCGCCCGGCTGGACTACTATGGAGCCAGCCCCTCACCAGACCTGGCAGCCTCCCTGGAGAGGCGGCTGAAGGACATCAAACGCAGGGGAGGGAATAGAGTTGAGAGCAGCAGATGGGCTGAAGAAAGGAATGAGCAGCAAGGATAGAATCAGGATCAAATTTATATTCGATTGAGATGGAGTTGTGCATATGAAATGGTGGCAGTCCGGGTTTCTGATGATATCGGCGTTTTGCATCATCGCCTGCTTGGGCCTTCTGGTTCCCACAGCGGCGGGAGTTGCTCAGAATATGACTGAGCACTCCTGGATCTACAATCAGGGATACTCGGATGATATGCGCATCTACCAGACAACCAGCGGCTTTCAAGGCCAGAAGCTGGTCACTGGGACCAGAGGTACAGGCACTATATCCCGCTCCATTGACGCTCATGTATACGGCGGATTTGAGGATGGCTTCAATGAGATCTGGGCCAATGAATGGGGTGTCTACCAGAACAAGCCATCTTTATACAGCGAGCCCATCACCAAGAGCGACCTGAGAAATGCCCTTTGCGCCAAGAACTATGAGGTGGGATCGATCTATTCCGAGAGCTACTCTGAGATCCGGGACCTGGTAAAAGATACCTCCGTGAGCCAGACCAATGAGAACTCAGTATACAGCATCCACACCGAAGCGGATGGAACGGCAAGGGTGGGAGCACGGGTGCAGAGAAGCACCAGCTCAGCTCCTGCCTACATCATGACCGGAAGCTATCAGGGCTACACAAATATGAGGATGCAACTGGAGAGCGGCAACGCCTCCATTATGACCCTTCCCTGCCCCTGAGGCAGCTATATTTTTCAGAGTCTCTTTGCTGAGATTCCATTATCCAAGATCTAGACCAGAGGCTTGGGCTGCTTTTTCTCCGGGAGGACGGGAAGGGGCATGGTGTTTATCAGCAGAGGCGAAGAGACGTCCTTTGCCCTCTCTACCAGCAGCTCCTTCCCCCAGGGGGTCAGGCCGAAGAGGGGCACCGCAGTTCCCACCTGCACCAGGGGTACTGCCTCTTCCCGGATATGCCTGGAAGCGCAGCTGGTGACGATATCCGCCGCCTTCAAGAGCCTTCTGGCATCATCCTGGCTGATTCCAGTGAGATGGACCCCGATTATCATTATCCGCACTCCAGTTGATCTCTCCAGCTCCCTCAGCCTCTCTGCAGTCTGGGCATCTGCTACCGTCACAGCGAACCGGCAGTATCCAGCGCTTATGGCATAGGCCGCGCCCTCCAGCTGATCGATCCTTCCACTCTTGGGAGAGAGGACATGCCCATCCCTGGATTCGATGCCATCTATAACCTCAGGAATGGGATCCGTCTCCACCAGTCCGGAGATGTAGCCGCCCATGCCCTGGACCAGCGATCCATTGGAGGTGATGACCGTTCCAGCGCCATCGCACACAGTAACGGCAGCATCGATAATGCCCCTCATAAGGCCGGTCATCATCGACTCGGATGCCCCAAAGCCGACGAATGTGTCCATCTCCAGCTTCCGGCGGGCTGAGAACATTCCATGCTCCTTAATGCGAAACTCCATATTGGCAGCCGCAGACTCCTTTGTCACCTTTTTTATTCCCCGGACCTTATCAAAAAGAGGACACCATTCGATCACCGGCTCGGTGGCTTCCGTTACCTTCTCCTCACTTACCTTTATGGCTGATCTTCCCAGCAGCTCCATTTTATGCATATCGTCCACCTCAAAAGGGCCCACAGAGGGTATATCCTTGTCTGCCTGTTCTTGTCCCTTTGCATTGCCCATCCATGGCCAATGCAATTTTCCCCTGATTCCTTCATAGCATATTTGAAATTAAATATAATATTTATGTAGGGCAAATTCTCTATCTCAACTGAATTATTTTTGACGAAACTTATATATATGCTATCATTCATTATGCGCCTGGTGAAAGCTTTGAATACATCAGCATCCGCTGATATCGCTGCCGAGCGCGACGAGTTTGCATCCATATTGATTAAGATAGGCCTCAAGAGGAACGTGGCCAAGGTCCTGACCTATCTAGCGGGAGTGCCCGAGGCAACCAGCCGGGAGATTGAGATCGGATCCGATCTGCGCCAGCCTGAAGTTAGCATTGCCATGAGAGAGATCAGAAGATTGGACTGGGTTGCAGAGAGGGATGAGAGGAATCCTGGAAAAGGTCGACCTTATCGCATCTATAAGCTGAATCGCAGCCTTCCGGATATCGTCCAGTATCTGGAGTCGGAGAATGCAAAGGAAGCGGAAAGGGTTATGAAGCAGATTGAGAAGCTCAAGTCTTTGAAATCAAATTGATTTTATATATCAAAGGAAAAATGTGCACCTGAGCGGGCTTGATGTTAAATCGGCATACTGGGCTATCATAAAATTTTATTTTAAATATTTTAATATTAGTTGAGTAATTAAACCGTCTGAGATGCTTGCAGATAAATTTCACATACTTCAAGTTGATTATGTACGAGCAAATTCAAATGCACTCACTTAAACATCTATATAATATTTCAAGGTGGTCCAATTTTCTCTATGCAAAAATCTATATACTAATAGATTACTAGAATATGGCAGAATAAAGAAGAGGGGATGGATATGAAGTACATCATCGACGATGCCATGGGCAGGGCAGAGGCTGAGAGCAGGGTCAAGCCTTCCAGCATGATTAAGAGCGATGAGGAGCTAGTGTCGGTTCTCGAGGAGCTGACCACGGTCATCAGGGTAATTGGTTGTGGTGGAGGAGGCTCGAACACCATCGACCGCCTGGCAGAATGCGGCATCCAGGGGGCAGAGCTCTTTGCGGTGAACACCGATGCTCAGCACCTTTTGCATATCAATGCCGATCGCCGTTTTCTGATCGGCAGGCGTACAACCCGCGGCCTGGGCGCAGGCAGCCTGCCTGCCATCGGTGAAGAGGCTGCTCAAGAGGATATAGATGAGATCAGAGCGGCAGTGGATGGAGCGGACATGGTCTTCGTCACCTGCGGCCTTGGGGGCGGCACAGGCACTGGCGCCTCGCCGGTGGTGGCAGAGGCGGCCCGTGAGGCGGGCGCTCTTACCATCTCCATCGTCACAATTCCCTTCAGCGCAGAGGGGACGATAAGAATGCAGAATGCAGAAGCGGGCTTAAATAGGCTGCGAGAAGTCTCGGACACCGTGATCGTGGTGCCAAACGATCGACT
>DAIO01000014.1:0-14758 GCA_002498745.1 Methanosaeta sp. UBA533
GTGAGCCTTAGCTGCGACCCGAACTCCTCGAAGGAGACAAAAGTAAGATCCTTGATGGCCGCTTTGACGTTATCGATGCCATAGATCTTCTGAACATCGCTGCTGGTTACATAAATCGGCCGCTTTACGCTCTTGGTATCCGCATCGAAATAATGTTTGCGAATATTGGGTGGCAGGTCGTCCTCGGTCAGGTTCTCCTTGCGGTTGTAGATGTCTGCGGTTAAAAGCAGCTCTGCAACCTCAATTGCTCCGCACTTATCTAGATCATTCTCTGAGCCCATCTATTTAACTCCCTGGAACTGAACTAAAACAGTGGACCATAAAATGAGATAAAGCTTTCTGTGGTCTGGCCGCAAAATGGGCTGGCCAGGATGCGCCATATGCTCCTGAGGGGGCGCAGGTCTCGCGATCCTTGCCAGAGGGGAATCCTGGGCGAGGGATTTATGCGCCCCTGGACCGGCCTTAAGCCAAACGGACAAGGCCTGCATTCTCGCAGGATGGCAGCGATGGCGCCTTTTCTTCATCGAGCCCGGATGCATTCTCATGCAATCGTTTCGATCTTTCACCTGCGGGATGTTTGAGATTCAAGTTCACCCATACCGAATATAGAGAAGCTGAAAAATCTATCCTCTGATCGGCCGCGTCGGATAGGCTTTTTTGTGAACCCGATCACCGACCTGGGCCATAGCCACAAGATTACCAAGACTCGGGTTGGGCTCATCGCTTCAGAGATGGAAGGACGGGCTATGGACGACATTTTGGAATGTGCCAGAGGCAACAAGAGAATCTTTTTGTGGATATTGCCGCGAAAAATATCAATGTTCCGCCCAGAGCAATATATTAGACTATTAATATAAATTAACTAGATCATCGATATGAGACATGGAAATGAACATAATGTATAATTCTGACCGACATCCTTATAGCTTCGTCATTGCTACGTGCTACCACATGCCATAAAGGTCCCTTAACGATAAGGGGCTGTCTGTGCAATCAGGAAATGCAAAAAGCTGAAAGGTTCGCTGCATTAGCTCTGTAGCGTACGAATAGGCTATTGCAATGAGGTTGGTGTTATGCATGCTAGGCATTGAAGATCCTTGGATCTGGGGCGTTTATATTCTTTGTATTCTCAGCGCGCTTTTATGCGTGATCTACGGCACCATTAAATGGAATCGGGGCGGTGAGGAGGAGGCTGGGGAGATCTCCGAGGAAGCCGCCTGGGAATTGGAGGAGGAAGAGATGCAAGAGAAAGAGCTGGGGCTGTGATCGGATGAATCTACTTTTATTCAACGTCATCATATTAATATACCTTCTGGTCACTCTCTATCTCGGCTATCGTGGATGGAAGGGCACAAAGGACACAGAGGGCTATCTTGTCGCAGGAAGGAAGGCCCATCCTTATATCATGGCTATGAGCTATGGCGCAACATTCATCAGCACCTCGGCTATAGTCGGATTCGGCGGAAATGCAGGGCTTTTCGGCATGGGCCTTCTCTGGCTCACGTTTTTCAACATATTTGTTGGCATTTTCATAGCCTTCGTCTTTTATGGCAAGAGGACCCGAAGGATGGGCCACAACCTCAATGCCATGACCTTCCCTGAGCTTTTGGGAAAGAGATTCGACAGCAGATTCGTTCAGTACTTCAGCGGCGTGGTGATCTTCCTTGGAATGCCTCTCTATGCGGCGGTGGTTTTGATAGGGGCAGCGCGTTTCATGGAGACCACCTTAGCCATAGACTTCCATGTGGCTCTGTTGATATATTCTGTCATCATCGCCGCCTATGTTATCTGGGGGGGGCTTCGTGGGGTCATGTATACCGATGCCTTTCAGGGTACCATTATGTTCTTTGGCATGGCTTTTCTCCTTTTCATGACCTATGCTCATCTGGGAGGAATAACCCTTGCTCATCAGGCACTTACAAATATGGCTCATCTCGTCCCAGAAAATCTCGCTTTAATGGGCCATACTGGATGGACGGAAATGCCTCTTCTAGGGAGCAGCTGGTGGTGGACGCTGGTTTCCACCATAGTTCTAGGGGTGGGAATAGGGGTTTTAGCCATGCCGCAGCTCGCAGTCCGGTTCATGACAGTCAAGTCCAGCAGGGAGCTGCACCGGGGAACCCTGATCGGTGGGGCATTCATTCTTTTCATGACCGGTGTCGCCTTCACTGTAGGAGCCCTCTCCAATGTCTTCTTCTTTAACACCCAGGGCGACATCGCCATCACTGCAGCCAAGGGCAATGCTGACAGCATAATTCCAATTTACATCAATGCCGCAATGCCGGAGTGGTTCGTCTACCTCTTCATGCTCACCCTCCTGGCAGCAGCGATGTCCACATCAAGCTCTCAGTTTCATACTCAGGGAAGCGCCATTGGAAGGGATATTTACGAGACGATCAGCCATAAGAAGGGCGGAAGCTCAATAATGGTCACCAGGGCAGGTATAATAGTTGCCATGGTAATTGCCGTCACCCTCGGCTATATCCTTCCCGATAACATCATCGCCCGGGGCACTGCTATCTTCTTCGGCCTTTGCGCATCCGCATTCCTTCCTATGTATACCGCGGCCCTGTACTGGAAAGGAGCTACAAAAGCAGGAGCCATTGCTGGCCTGTTGACGGGAACATTTGTAACCATCTTCTGGTATCTGTTTGTCCATAAAGCGGAAGCAGTGCCTTTGGGAATAAGCAAAATGCTCCTGGGAAGAGATCTGCTGATCACACAGATGCCCTGGCCGGTGGTGGACCCGATCTTGGTCGCTTTGCCTCTGGCATTGCTCGCAACCATTGCCGTGAGCTTGATCACCAAGAGAATGGACAAAAAGCACCTAGAGGAGTGCTTCAAGGGAATGAGATGATCGACAACCACCTCATCTCATTCTAGCTTAAGTGTTATTGGCTAAATCAAGACCTCTTCAAGCGGTCTTCGGGGGGTCAATTCGTTGGCGGGCCCAACAACATCCAGGCAGAAGATCTGTTGAACAAAGGAGCCATTTAGTGCCTCTGATTTCTCTCCCAGCAGTCCATTCACCTCTGATTCCGTCTCCACAGCCTGCAGTGCCTGGTTCATGGGCTGGAGGCTTAAGTTAGCAGAAGAGCTCAGAAGTCGGATTCGCTCGAATAGCTGCCCGGCTCTCACTTGAGATTCTGCATCATTCTTTTGGCTCGTGATAAAGCCCAGATACAGAGAGCTATTGACGATCTCGGAGTCTTTTTCTATCTGATCAGGAACTCTATCCAGGAAGGCTACCTTTATCTGATCGATCTTGGCCTGAACTCCAGTTGGCCCCATAGCTCCCCGGGAGAGCCAGAGGCCCAACTCGCTTTTGAATTCGATATCGGAGTAGAGGACCTGATCGGCATTCAATGTCAGATTGAGAAATCTACTCTTAATGTCTGGATCATCTGTTAGAAAAACGCGAATATCCTGATCGGTGCTTATGGATTCAATATTAGCAAGATCTGCAGTCTGCGGCACAGAATCCTGTTCTCGGAGGACCTCATTTGTCTTTGAGGGGGAGCTTTTCTCAAGAGAGGTGATGGCAGAGAATAGCTGGGGATCCATTGGGGCCTGGGCACTGGGCTGCAATGATACTCTGGCTATGATGCTCTCCTCCCCAGGGACGTAGCTTACAGTGTGGTTGTAGCCGAAGTGATCTGCTGCTATGATCAGGTTCTCCAGAGCGTTGCCAATGCTGATATGCATCTCCCTTTTATCGCCATCGGCAGCCTGAAGCCACCTGGATTCGTCGGCCATGACCATAATCGATCCATCAGAGACATTAAACCTCCAGGGCTGGGTATTATAGATGGAAGGAGCGAGTATGGCATAGTTTAGCAGGAAGGTCATCTTCTCTTCTGAGCTTCCATTGCGAGGAAAGTCGTTCTCTATGATATTCCAGACCTCAAAGGATCCTTTGGGCTGCCAGACAATACCTGGCAGCAGCATTCCCGCTATCAAGAACAGGCTTATCAATAACACTTTGGCTGCAGACATTCCCATTTTCAAGCCCTCATTAACTAAATTCTCATTTCAGGCCATTATGAAGCCAGAGAAAATATAGCCTACGGTAGGATATAGCCCGCGAGAAATGTAAAACGGAGCGTATTTAGCACTTATAGTTGAACCAAAGGATTCTATGGAGAGATACGAGAAAGCTCTTGTATTATCCTCTCTCTTAAAATTTCGCAGTCCTTGCCAATATATTTCCTTCATTAAGCCATCCTCCTCAATGCCACATATCAATATCTCAGTACTGCCTAAATAGCATTTATTTTCCTGCGTTCTGATGTCATCATCTCTATGTTTTTATGCAGGTCGTATTCGAGTTCACAGCTCTCTATCACTGAGATCTTTCGATCTATCTCCTCTGCCTCCGCCATGCATTGCTCTAATTGCTTTAACAGTGCCGACCTGCGTTTGAGCAAAGCGGTTTTTTGGTGTGAGAGATCATCTAACACAGACACTTTCATCTTCCTCCATTTCAATGCATCTCACCTAATATTTATAACTATTAATCATTAAGTATAAGCATAAAAGGATTTCGGTCTCAGAACCAGAGCTCTGTCACAGCAATTACAGATATGTATATGGCGTTCCGAGCAAGATTGGAAAATGCGTCATCCTTGCCAATGAGTCCCAGCCTGGCAGGGTCACGCTTCTATTGATAGACGAAAGCCGCGGATACTGATTTGTTATAGAAAAAAAATTAAGGGGCAATCGTCCCGGCCAAGCAATCATGCCCGGCCAGCCGATCAAGCCCCTCGATTGCTCACCAATCGTTCATTTTTTAACGCAGCTGGAAAGCCAGGTAGATGGTGGCCATGCCTCCCACAATTGCCAGCACTGCTAAGAGATAGATCAAAATGGCGATACCAACAAATGGAGAGCCGATGATCAGCAGCCCAAATATTATGCTCAAGGCTCCCATGATGGCTGCACCCCATCCTTCCCTCATTGCCCAGAAGAGGCTCAGCGCTCCGAAACAAATAGCCAGTATTCCCACCACAATAACAAGCGTCTCTGGCACTAATATGGCACTCCAGTATGGATGGCCTATGACCACCATTCCGGCAATGATTCCCAGGATGCCGCTTAGAGCTCTCCACATCCAGTCAGTCTTGTCCATGAGGATTGTGGCCAGGGTTAATAGGCCGACGAAAATCCAGTACCATCCCAAGACCTGAACCAGATATATCGTGGTCATTATCGGATAAAGGATCAAATAGATTCCGATAATGAGTGCAGCCAGTCCTTGCAGCAGAATCAACCACCAAGGAACGAGATTCGCTTTAGACATGAATTCCTGCCTCCTTTACTGCAAATCGTGTCTATATCGAAAATAATTGAACTAGTTAGAAATATAGGTTATTGATATATAAGCATTTTCTACTATAAGCATTTTCTACTCTTCTTTTTAAAAAGAAAGAGCGCCTGATAGACCGCCTGCCCCTCTCACTTCGTCGAGACTATCTTTATCACGTCCCCATCCTTAAGCTCGTGCTTTTCCCCGAGGCGCATCTTGGTCCGGGCATCGATGGCAAATAGGAAGCTCTCGCCTATATCCGAATGCACCCGGAAGGCAAGGTCCCGGGCGGTGCTCCCCCGCTTCATCAGGAAGGCGTCAGGCAGTATCACTCCCTTGCGATCGGTGAACTTGTTCTCATCCTCCACCGGATAGAGGACGATGTAGTCCAACAGCTCGAAAATCGCTCGGTTAATGCACTCCTGCACCCCGGTTCCGCCGAACTGCTTCATTAAAGCTCCGATCTTCTCCAGGCCCGCCTTCTGGGCGGGATTGAGATCGCCTTTGATCTGGAAGTCTGGGTCCCCTGGCCGGTAGCTGATCAGTCCCGCCTTCTCTGCCATACGAAGAGCGATCTCCGCTGCTCCGCTGACCGGTATCACCACCTCCTCTTTCAGAGCCAGAAGCTTTTTCACGTTCTCCGGGGGGGCAACATCCATCTTGTTTGCCGCCAGGATCATGGGCTTGCTGTACCTGCGCAAAAGAATGGCGAACATCTTCACATCCTCTGCATTCCAGCTTCCCAGGTCCTTTTTCATCTCGGTCAGAGCGCGGCGAATCTGGCTGTCAGAAACTCCCGCTCCCGCCATCTGCTCGATTAAGACCTGATCCGGCTTGCCGCCCAATGCCCGGAAGTTCCTCATCAATTTTTCCCAGTTGCGATTTAGGATGCCGTTAAGCCACATGCTGATCTCGTACTCTAAAAATTTTACATCGGAGACTGGATCGTAGTTGCCCGTACCTACCGGGTTTCCTTCGGCATCTGTGCCGCCCGAAGCATCGAGCACATGAATCACCGCCTCCGCCACTCGCAGGGCATCCAGAAATTCGTTCCCCAGGCCCTTGCCCAGGTGAGCATCCGGCACCAGGCCGGCAACGTCGATCAGCTCGATGGCGATGAACCGCACCCCGTCCTTGCATCTTCCGCAGCCCTTCTCGATTCCCAGATCCTTGCAGGGGCAGGGGACGCGCACATAAGAGACGCCATGGTTGGCGTCGATGGTGGTAAAGGGATAGTTGGCTATATCCACCTCTACCAGGGTCGCGGCCTTGAAAAAGGTGGATTTACCAGAGTTCGGCTTTCCAGCCAGCCCGACTGAGAGCATATCAGTTCAACTGTCCTGGCTCACCGGGAGATGCCGGAAACGTTCATCTCTGCTGACTTGGCCTTAAACCGCTTCTCCTTGTTCTCCGCCAGCTTGCCGGCCAGAGCCAGGCCCTTCTCCGAAACGGCCTTCTCCTGCAAAGCACCTGCAGCAAGGGCATCAGAGTAGAGCTTCTCCCCCTTGTCCGTGCGGGTGAGAACGGTCGACCAGCCATCACCCGATCCCACGCTGCCCACGGAGATGTCCGCCAGCTCGCTAGCAAAGTCGAAGCATGGACCGCATCCCTTGAAGTTATACTGGTCAGTCTCCTCCAGCTTCACCTCATTGACCTTGCCCTGTTTATCTATCACCCTGAACATACCCTTCTTGATCTCAAACCGGGCCACATTCTTGGGATCCAGGCCAAACCTGCCCTTCACCAAGCCGTTCATGAGCAGGTCGTAGTCGAAGTTCTCCATACAGAACAGGCCGACGAGCAGAGCGATCTTCTCCTGGCCGATCTGATAGGGCTCTTCCAGCAGCTGAACCTTTCTGAGGCCCTGGATCTGGCAGGGAGTTCCTACAAATCCGATCTTTTCGAATCCCATGTTTAGGGCTTCAGCCAATGAATTGACGCTATTGTTTATGGTGTATTTGGTGCCAGCGGCAGCCCTGATCTCATCGGCGGTGGTAACAACCCGGGATACCGTCCTCCACTCATCATCCTTGTCGGTGACGATGGCGCAATCGATCATCCCCGACTCCAGCGCAAAAACAAGCAGAGCAGTGGCCACGCCGCCATCCTGAGCTAAACCCTCGCGGGAGACAGCCTGAGCGGATATGGCCTTCTTGTATATGCCCAGCTTTTCCTCGGGATTACGAGTCCTGCCCAAGAGCTTGGACTCCATCTGACCCATATCCAGGATGTTTCTGGGACAGTAGGTGAAGCACAGGCCGCAGTGGGGATCGTACATCACCAGCTCTGGCTTGTCCTCCACATGCTCAATCCTGGGGCAGAGGGCCTCGCATGTGCCACAGCGACAGCATACATCCGATTTTATGACCTTATACTCCAGCTCTCCGAAACCACATTCCAGGTAAGTGGGCTCTGCAATCGTCTCCTTAGCAGCCATGATCATGATCTCCAAAAGTTAGAGGGCTAAATCACCTCCCGACCTAAAGCTTTTATGGTTCGAATGAGGTTTGCTCGTAGATGATCCTGGGTCTGGATATTGGGGGGGCGAACACCAAAGCGGCGAGTGCGGACGGCAAATATGCCAAAAGTGTCTATCTTCCCCTTTGGAAGAACTCGCCCCTGGAGAAGGTCTTAAAGAGGATCAATGCCGAGCAGAAGCCGGAGGCTGTGGCGGTGGTCATCACTGGCGAGCTGGCAGACTGCTTCTCCTCCAAGATAGAGGGATTGGAGAGAATAATGACTGTAGCGTGCCGTGCCTTCTCCTGTCCGATTTATTTCTGGGGCCATGATGGATTTGTCGAAAACGACATCATAAATCCGACTAGCATGACCAGCAATGTTGACATGATCAACACGACCGATATTCTGCATATCGCCGCAGCCAACTGGTCCGCCTCGGCTGCGCTTCTTGCTCGCGAGATAGGTGATTGCCTCTTTGTGGACATGGGCAGCACCACTACAGACCTGATTCCCATTAGGGCGAGGCCGCTGGCGGCGAAGACCGATTTCCTCCGCCTGGCCTCTGGAGAGCTGGTCTACATGGGCCTCCTGCGCACCGGTCTTGCCTGCATTCTGCCCGTGGCCAGGATCAGAGGCCATCATGTGCCGCTTGCCCCAGAGCTTTTCGCCATCATCGCCGATGCTCGTCTTGTTTTGAGCCATATAGATCTGGATAGATATACCTGCGATACTGCAGACGGAAAAGACAAGAGCCGATCTTCATCCCTTCGCCGGTTGACGCGCTCGGTCTGCGCCGATCTGGAGGAGATAGGGGAAAGCGGAGCTTTGGCCATAGCGGAGCAGGCCTGCACAGAGCAGAAGAGAACTCTCACTGAGGCCATGGAGAGGCAGGCAGAAAGGCATGGACTGGAAAGGGTGGCTGCAGCGGGAATTGGAGAGTGGCTGATTGCCGAGGCGGCCAATACACTGGGCATTGAGTGCATTCTGCTCTCTGAATTGTATGGCAGCAGGATCTCGGATGTCTTCCCTGCCTATGCCGCAGCCAGGCTGCTGGAGACGGATCCGGTCATTATACATTAAAAATCTGTCTCCTTGGAGCTATGCATTGCCGAATCTGCGGAAGAAGCGCTGTCGCTCTTTGATACCTGACAGAGCCGCTCTACCCCGTTGATCTCCTGGATGAAACCCGCTACTGCCGGAGGCACCAGCCTCTCCCAGTCTCCTCCCTCTCGCATGAGAGCGCGAATGGCCGATCCGGAGTACACATCCCTCTGATACAGGGGCGACTTTTTCACCTTAACCCCCACCTCGGAGAAGAGCCGGATGACCAGGGGGTTGTTGGAGTAGACCAGGTCAAAGCAGGGCACCATGGACTGCAGATGTGAGACCCACAATGAGTTGCGGTTGATATCCTGCAGGGTGGTGACGATACACCTCTTGCGCAGCTCTCCTTTACCCAGGGCGGCATAGATCATCTCCATCCTCTCCCCGCTGGTGAAGGGGTTCTCCGGGCCATGGCTCTCCTGGGCGCTTCCGATCACTATCACTATCTCGTCAACCTCTCGGGCGATCTCCTCTAGAACTGCCTGATGGCCGAGGTGATAGGGCTGAAATCGCCCAATGTAAATCCCGCGCATAGCCTTGACCTTCCTTTCTGTCCTATTTTCCGATGACCTGCTTTCCGATGAGCTTTATGGCGCTCTCTTTATTGGGGCCTATGGGCGAGCCGACCACAATCTGGGTGACTCCGGTCGATAAAAGCTCGTCTATCCTTGCCCTGCAATCTGCAGGCGCTCCGGATATGGAGAAGGCCTCTGTCATTTTAGTGGTCACGCCATCCATCGCCCCTTTGAAGTCGAATCGAGAGATGGCTTCCGATATAGCCCTG
The DNA here is from genome assembly GCA_002498745.1 of Methanosaeta sp. UBA533. Classification (GTDB taxonomy): domain Archaea; phylum Halobacteriota; class Methanosarcinia; order Methanotrichales; family Methanotrichaceae; genus Methanothrix. The sequence continues at coordinate 9,654 of DAIO01000014.1, forward strand.
GCCTCATCCATTCCGATGCCGTGCCTTTCCAGCACGTTCTCGGGCGACCCGGCAACGATGAAGGCCACCACTATCTTGGAGGCATTCACCGCTTTAGCCGTGTCCTTGTCGGCGCTGAAGCTGGCATAAGCGCATACCTGGACGTCCTCAGGCTTGCGTCCTGCCTTTTCAGCTCCTGCGCGGATCATGGGCACAGCGAACTTGAAATCATCAGGATGGGAGGCATTGATCAGAACTCCGTCGCTGATCGCCCCGGCCAGCTCCAGCATCTTGGGACCCTGAGCGCCGATATAGATCGGTATCTTCGAGGTGGTAAAGGACATTTGGGCCCCCTTGAACCCCGCCTGGCTGACCTGCTCTTTAGCCAGGAAGGCTCTGATCGCCAGGACGGTCTCCCTAACCTTGGAGAGGGGCTTGTCCCAGTCGATACCCATCTTATCGAATGTGGCCTTGTCACCGGGACCTATGCCCAGGATCGCCCGCCCGCCGGAGAGCTCGTTTATGGAGGCGATGCTGGAGGCAGTGATGGCCGCATTCCTGGTGTAGGGGTTGGTGACGCCCGTTCCGAGCGAGATCTTATTGGTCAATAAAGAGAGTACGGCGAGGGTAGTCCAGACATCCCTATTATTGTAGTGATCTGTGATCCAGATATTTTTAAATCCGGCATCCTCTGCCAGCTTCGCCATATAGCCGATCTTCAGTACCGATTCATCGGGAACGAACTCTATTCCAAACAACTCAAATCTCCTCCAGCTCGATGCGATCTTGAGCCTTCAGGCAAAAAGCCTCGCTGGCATTTCCCTGGTTGATCGCAATTTCTGCAAAGCCATGGCTCCCCAGGGTTATAAGTGGTTCGATCCTCCGCCCTTCGGCATAGGTTCTCACCCTCTTCAGCCTGACCCCCTTGAGCATCATATCCTGTGCAGGAAGCCTCTGCAAGTTCAGGATGAGGTTGCCGAAACGGTCGACATAAATGATTGTGGCCTCAAGGCCGCGAGCAGTCTTTTTTGCTTCGCCAAAGTCAAGGTCCACAGGCTGGACTCTGGGACCGAGGCTTGCCGGTGGCTGGCCGGCGGCGATGAGGGCAGCAGCGGGGGCGAACACATCCCTGCCATGAAAGGTGCTGGAAGCGCCAGGAGGAAGGGCGATCTCATGGGCTGTCGGCCTTCCCAGGGAACGAGCGGCGGGAATGAGAAGGCCGTTGTCAGGTCCTGCGAACATCTGGCCGCCGCTCTCCACCACCAGGCTCCGCCTGGCTGTCCCCACTCCAGGATCGACCACTGCAATATGAATGGTTCCAGGGGGAAAGAACCTGACCGTACAGAGAAGAGCAAATGCCCCCGCCCTCACATCCTGAGCGGGGATGTCATGGGCAATATCCACGAAAGTTATCTTGCCGGCGATATTTTCTGATTTACCCTGCAGCCGGGAGAGGATCACTCCCTTCATCTGAGCAGGATAAAAGGAGCCAAAGTCGGAAAGAAGGGTTATGATCAAAGATTTCTCGCTCCTTTTTCTCGCCATCCTGGCTTTCAGGCATTCAGTGTTGTTGTTGCTTCCACTGGCCTTATCGCTTCCACTATATTGATCCCCCTTCTTTCCAGCTCCCTCATGAGATCGCTATAGGCTTCATCTTTGAAGGCCTCCTCCGGAGCGACAATTCCCTTCTCCATGACCCTTCCCTGGGCCAGAAGCCTGGCGGCAACTGCTGCGGAGGAGCTGGTCACCCTGGCCATGGCGGATATGCCGTTTTTGCTGTCTGCGCCCGTCCACATGAAGTAGTCGGCCTGCTCTTCCCTTCCCCAGGCAGTGTTCCACATGACGCAGACGTCCTCGTCACCGGGCAGGGGTCTGAGCTTCGGCTCTATCAAATTCAAGAAGAAGTCTCGGGGGGAGAAGGACTGGCCGGCATAATTTATATGGGCAATATCCAAAAGGCCGCACTCTTTCAGGGTGTCAATGGCCTGCCAGTGGCCCGGCCAGCGAACTGTCTTCTCAGAGAAGCTCTCCAGATGGTTGTGGGTGTACAGGAAGCTGGGCATCCCCGGGGTGATGGCGCACTCCAGCTGCTCATCGATTCCGCATTCCTGGAACCGGAAGCTCTCCCGTCCTGAGGTTGCCGCCACCTCTACCACCTGGCCGTTCTCCAGCACCCTGACCCGGACCATGTACTCGCGCAGAACATGATCAAAGGACCAGGTGATCATATATTGCAGTGGGTGGCGGGCCGCAGCCTCTCGGCAGGGAATCCCGCCCACCCGGGCCACCGCCCTTTCGGCTCCCACCTTTCTGATGCCCTCGCCCAGGGTGACATTGGAGAGTCCCGGGGCAAATCCCATTCCATCCAGAAGGGCAACACCGCTATCAATAGCCTTTTTGTGCAGTGACTCGCCATAATCGTCCAGGGTCATTCCCGTTGGTGCTGCCAAACCCTCCTTCTCATAGGGATCCGGTCGGCGGTGATACTCCTCCAGGATGTCCACGGTATCCAGGCCTGCGCCTATCGCCGTCTCCACCGCTCTGTAGCTACTCCTTCTCTCGGGAAGGGCGATTATGCCTACATCGTACTCTTGCATCAGCCTTCTGGATTCCCTGGGGTCGGAGATATCGATGAGGTGGGGTACAACTCGGTCGCTACCTATCCAATCAACGGTCTTTTGCAGTGATCTCTCTCTTCGGCCAACGATTCCCACCACATCGGCTCCGCCGTACCTGGCCAGATCCCAGGCCACCGCCGAGCCGATTCTTCCTGTGCCTCCCAGGACGAGCGCCTTCAACTCTCCTCCTCTCTGTTACCTATCAGAATTAGATTAGCCATCATTTGGATCTTCTCCCGGGATGGATCATCCTTCCAGCAGCTGGACATCTGCTTTTCTGGATACCTTCAGCTCATCTTTACCTTGATAACTATTTATGGTTCCCGTGATCCTCACCCGCGCATCCTTCTGAAGCTGAGCTGATAGCTCCTTTGCCCCAGAGCTGGCAGGAATGAAAACTGACATTGCCGTCGAATCCAGGTTTAAGATCAGATTGCCGCCGCTCCTGGTATTCTCTACGCTTGTGATCCGGCCGTCCAGAGTAGTGAGAGGGGAGCGGGAATTCTCCCCGGATCCCATATCCCCAGAGGCAGTAGTATAGCTCTCCTCGGGGCCGAAGGCCCAGAAGGCGGCTGCCAGGGAGCCTAATGCCATGAAAAGCAATACCACTACTATCTTCTCCTCCTTTTGCATCCTCATAATCATCATCTTCCGGCATAGCCAAGGCTAGCAGAATCCTTAGAAAAATTATATCAAAAATAATTTAATTTATTTCTTCTCTTCAGGCTTGGACCCAAAGCGCTCCTGCCAGCCCTTCTCCAGATGCTCCAGGCAGATGTCGCATACTCCTTTATAGGCTCCCTCAGGATAGGTCAGGTTATGCACCGGAGCCTTGATGGGATAAAGTGTTGGTCGAGCACGGGTACATAGATCGCAATCAGCCATATTAGATTCATCTCCTCTGCACGAGTGTAGGTTTTTCTCATTGTTGAACTTTTCTGTTGAAAGCGCCATTGCGCCATTAATACTGCACCAATCCTCCCTCTGCCTTGACCTTCAGGACTGCCCTCTCGAATACAAACAGGCTCAGTGGAAGCAGCACGATCGAGAACAGGACCAGGCTGAGCAACTCCGGAGCCAGCTCGCCCAGAGAATACCCCTGAAGGAGAGCATGCCTCATGCCATTGACCGAGTAGGTGATGGGCAGGATGTGAGAGATGCTCTGCATCCAGGACGGGAAGACCTCGATGGGAAAGAGGACCCCGCCGAAGAGCTCAGAGGTGCCCATCAGAAGCATGTTTATCGGGTCTCCCCTTTTGAAGACCATTATGAAGCTGGCCGAAAGTATTCCTATGCTGCTGAAGCATATTATGGTGAGGATCAGGATCAATAGCGCGCCTCCAATATTGGCCCGGGTCATATCCACTCCTAAGAGGATGCCTATGATCAGATACATCAGCACCCGGAAGGAGGCGAAGATGAAGTTCCACAGGGATGACAGGGCGATGATGCTTGAGGTGCTGGTGGGGGTCACCAGCATGGCCTCTAAAGTTCCCATCATCTGCTCATCCCGCACGCTCTCGGAAAAGCTCCGGAGCGAGATCATCAGATATCCGGAGAAGGCCATGCCTATGAGGACGAAGGAGAAGTAATCCCCGCCATATGGCTCCAGGTACTTGGCGGCCCCATCCCCTATCAGCTTGGCTATGAAGTAGTAGGTCAGTATATTGAAGAGCATGAAAAACAGCCTTAAGAAGAAGTCGAACTTGTAGCTCAACTGCAACATATAGCCCTTCTTGATGAACCAGAATGCCTTCTCGAAGATCATATTCCCCTCCTCCTGCTCATTCCCCGCCCTCTGCTCTTCTGCCGGGGGATATTTGCCGGAAATGGCGTCGACTGCTCCTCTAGCGATGCCTTGCCGGTATAATGGCTGAAGACATCGCCCAGAGTGCTACCCTGGGAAAGAGCGGCCTTCAGCTCCGCTGGGCTCCCATTTGCCTTGATCTTCCCCTCATCCAGTATGGCCACTCTATCGCAGAGCTCCTCCGCTTCATCCAGCTGATGTGTGGAGATGAATATGGTCTTGCCCTTCTCTCCTACGATCTTCTCCTTGATGAAATTCCGCAGGTTCCTTGCCGCTCCCGGATCCAGGCTTCTGGTCGGCTCGTCCATGAAGAGGACTGCAGGATCGTTTAAAAGCCCTCGAGCGATGGCCATCTGCTGCTTCATGCCCGCGGAGTAGCTATAGAAGGGCTCATCCGCCCGGTGTTTGAGCCGGACCACATCTAAAAGCTCCTCTGTTCTTGACCTGACGACGTTCTGTGGAAGATTGTAGAGGGTGGCAAAAAACTGCAGGTTCTCTCTGCCCGAGAGCCTCCAGTAGAAGCTCCTCTCATCGGTGGTCACAAAGCCCAGAGCCTCCCTTGCCTGCTGACCCTCTTTCACCACATCGTAGCCATTTACATATGCCTCTCCCTCTGATGGAAGAATAAGGGTGCACAGTATCTTGATCAGAGTGGACTTGCCAGCTCCGTTTGGACCGAGAAGGCCATAGACCTCCCCCTC
>DAIO01000211.1:0-1366 GCA_002498745.1 Methanosaeta sp. UBA533
TACAGCATTTTCGGGACACTACCGAGAAGGACCTCATTATGAGAGTCGACTATCACGGTCTGCATGATGCATCTCCCAATAGGTCAGGCTAAGCTATAATCATAACGATTAAACCTTTAATTAGTCTAATCTACATAAAGTTATCTGTATTGTATCGAGCATAAGATAGGAAGTTCGAATCAATGGAGCAACGGTTCATCGATAAGGGAAAAATGGATCTAGTTGAAGCGAAAATCAGCCATCCATGAGCAATAATGATGAGGATCTTTCATCCTTTCTTATGAATTTTGGATTCACAGAGGATGAGCTTTTTGCGGTCACATATGAGCTGGACTCCTATCGGTCGATTCCCGGGACAACTGTGAAAAGGTACCTGAATAGGATACTTCAGAACATCACAGAAGAGGATCGTGCGGCATTCTTGAAGGGAATTATGGTCGGGGTGGTGATCCGAAAGGCAGTGGATTCAATGGTGGAACCGGAGCTTACCGAGGAGGAGATGAGGGTGGCAAAGGAGATAGAAAGGCATAGATTCTCAGATTAAGTCCAATTAAGAATCCTTTGCGGTTGTGCCAAAGGAAATATACAAAGGAGTATCAGGGCTCGCCTGGTATATTGCCAAGAATCGCACGGCGCTATCTTGGCTAAATGCTATTTTCTTGGCTCCTCGCTATGTAGTTTGGGTGAACTTGAATCGCAAATTCTCTGTATCCTTTTGCCCCTGTGGTGAACCGCTATGCTCTGACCCAACCGCAGAGGAACAGAGTTATAACCGCTGCCGTACCTCACCCAAATAATTCAGCGAAGAGCATAAACCACAAAGCGCACAAAGGACACAAAGACCGCACCAAAGGATTATTGGGCTATCAAGAACTGGATTACCTTTGCGAGGCCTTTGTGATCTTTGTGCTCTTTGTGGTAAAAATCCGTTATCTGTAATCCAATCAAACCACAGAGGCGCATAGGAACAGAAGGCTAATCTCAGCCGCGCCTGACCCACATAATTCAGCGAAGAGCCATTTTCTTTAAGGTTTTATCGATGTCGCAATTCCAAATCCAGGAAAACTGGAGAATTCAACAAAAAAATGAGGCTGGAGCTATGCACATGCAAAGCCTATAGCCCCAGAGTTGGATTGATGCCCAGCACAAATACCAGGACGAAGTATATCGCATTCAATACCAGTCCCATGGGAATTCCCAGCTTGGCCCATTCGCTGCTGGTGATTCCCAGCTTTCCTGCGGAGATGATATTGGGGATGTTTCCTGGAATCAACATGCCGCCGGATATGAGCAGGCCATACAATGCGGCATTAATCTGGCTCTGGCTCATCGCCGGAGAGATCTCCGCTGCAGTAAGGGTTGCATT
>DAIO01000211.1:1387-20905 GCA_002498745.1 Methanosaeta sp. UBA533
TTGAATATGAGCACCTCCATACCTGCTCCCAGCAGGAAAAGGGCAGATACAAAGAGCCAGACCTTAGCTGCTCTGATGAATACCTCCTTCAAGCCTCCCTCATCTGCTATCTCCTGTACCTCTGCCCTTGCTGCCTTTCTTCCCACATAGAATGAACCGAAGAGAGCGCACCCTAAAACCCCCAGGACGATAAGTATGCCCAGCTGGTCAGCCAGGTACCAGAAGGAGGCATTATAGGGAGGGCCCTGCAGCTTGGTTATGGCAATGGTGGATAGCGGCTCGCCCAGTGGAGTGAGAACTGCGCCCAGTCCGATGGCAAAACAGGCAATGATTACCATTTTGATCTTATCGCTTCGTTCCATCGGCATGAGATTTGCGATCTCCACCAAAAACAAGGATGCGATTATTGCAGTGATTATGCTTGAGGCCATTCCCAGGACGAATATGACCATGGCCACAAAAACCGGCAATGGAACGGAATTGGTCAGCCCTCTGATTGCTCTGTTTATTGTGGCCTTTCCATAGAAGAATATCAGCCCGGCAAAGAGTACTGCCGGAACTATGCCTTTTTCAACCGGCTCTTCTGCAGCCAGAGTTATTAAATCAATTCCCCATTTGCTGGTAATGGTAACAGCTGTCGCTCCCATGATGAACAGGAATGCCTCCAGGTTCTTCTCAACTACTTTTATCTTGAAAGGCAAGGTCAGAACAAGCAAAAAAATTGCGAACAGGCCTATATCGATCAAGGTAACCGTTTCCCCTGCAACTGTAAACATTCAATTATCTCCTATGCAACTTTATTTCTATGGATTTTAGATTATTTATCTGAGCACCACTATCTATGGCATCAATGCCCCAACTCAATTCTTGACCTCACCCTGGAGTTCACTGCTCTTATTCGCTAACTCGCAAATGGGGCAGATTTCGGACTCCTCATCCAGATGGCTGGCGGCTGAGGATAACACGCTGGCTGCACAGAGGTTTCCTGCCATAAATACAGCCGCAGCGATCTGATCATCCGGAACGCCAAGCTTGGATGCTGTCCGGATATGCAACCTCATACAGTGGCTGCATCTGATGGCCACCGAGACCGCTATGGAAATAAGCTCAATTGTCTTTTCATCCAGTGAAGAGCTCTCTTTGATGGCGTTGTTGTACAGCACCTTGGAAATGAGAATCTCGGGATTATCCTTCATGAATGAAAAGACGTATGGAATCTCGCCATAGCTGCTCATTATAGCCTTCAGCATATCCAGAGCAGTCTTCTCCTTGCCTTCCCTTAGGATGGCATCCAGATCAGCTTCAAAGCTCATGATTATTCCCCCTGCAAATCAGAAGGGAAGAGCGCACGCTCAAGATTCCAAAGCGATCTCCGTCGACGTTTTTATATCCTGTACGCCGAGAACTGATTTGCATTTTGGAGCCCAAGATTGATTACTAGATTATTAATATTGCGGTCTATAGCAGACAAATTTTCAATTTAAGCTAAATTTAGCAAAATGATTTTTTCAATTTAACGTTAAATGAACAAATTCCTATATTGGTATTTTTCCATAAAAGGCAATTTTGGACTTGAATTGCAAATTCTCTATGTCTTTGCGTCTCCGTGATGAACCGCTATGCTCTGACCCAATCACAGAGACGCAGAAGAAAAAAAGCTATAATCTCTGCCAAGGACATTAATATGATCTTAAATATCTTAAAAAATAAAGAGCCTTCAGCTCTTCACACCTTCGCCGCACAGACCGCCTTCTTCCGCCGCCCGTTGGGGCTGGCCCGACCGGCCACAGGGACTGGCTCTGTCTCTGGCATGAGCCTTGCTCTCATGAATCGGCCGGTATGGCTCTCCATCACTCCAGCCACCTGTTCCGGAGTGCCGGTGGCCACAACCTGGCCGCCAGCATTTCCTCCTTCCGGCCCCATATCTATGAGGTAGTCTGCGGATTTGATCACATCCAGGTTATGCTCTATCACAACCACGGTGTTCCCCTTGGATACCAGGTCGTCCAGGACATGGATCAATTTCTTCACATCATCGAAGTGCAGTCCGGTGGTAGGCTCATCTAAAAGGTAAATCGTCCTGCCCGTCCCCTTTTTGGCCAGCTCCCGCGTGAGCTTTATCCTCTGAGCCTCGCCGCCGGAGAGGGTGGTCGAGCTCTGGCCCAGCTTGATGTAGCCCAGCCCCACTCCCAGAAGGGTGTCCAGCTTGCTTCTTATGGCCGGAATGTTCTCGAAGTGCTCCCTTGCTTCCTCCACCGTCATATCCAGGGCTTCAGCAATGGACTTTCCCTTGTACTTGACCTCCAGGGTCTCCTGGTTGTAGCGGCTCCCTTTACATTCTTCGCACTCGATATAGACATCGGGCAGGAAGTTCATCTCGATCTTGATCAGGCCATCACCGTGGCAGCTCTCGCACCGGCCGCCCTGTACATTGAATGAGAAGCGACCGCTCTTGTAGCCCCGAACCCTCGCCTCCTTGGTCTGGGCATATGCCTGGCGAATGGGATCGAAGACCTTGGTGTAGGTGGCGGGATTGGATCGGGGAGTCCTGCCGATGGGGCTCTGGTCGATGACGATCACCTTGTCTACCTCAGTGTCGAAGCGAATCCCATCATGCTCTCCCGGAGCCTCGCTGGAGTGGTAGATCCTCTTCATCAGCGCCCGGTAGAGGGTATCGTAGATCAGGGTGGACTTGCCAGATCCCGAGACGCCGGTGATCACAGTCAGGACCCCCAGGGGAATGTCGACATCGATATCCTTGAGGTTGTTCTCCCGGCAGCCCATGAGATGGATGAACTTGTTGCTCTTCCTCCTCTTTGCCGGAACCTCGATCCTCTTTTTGCCGGAGAGATACTGACCGGTCAGCGATTTTGGATTGGCCTCGATCTCCGCAGGAGTGCCCTCTGCCACCACATAGCCGCCGTGAATTCCTGCTCCTGGGCCGATGTCCAGCACATGATCGGCACTGCGGATGGTATCCTCGTCATGCTCGACCACAATCAGGGTGTTTCCCAGGTCTCTGAGCTTTTTCAGGGTCTCTATCAGCCGGGTATTGTCCCTTTGGTGCAGGCCTATGGAGGGCTCGTCCAGGACGTAGAGGACACCGGTCAGGTTCGAGCCTATCTGGGTGGCCAGACGGATGCGCTGCGCCTCCCCACCGGAGAGGCTGCCTGCGTTTCTGGAGAGGGTCAGGTATCCCAGGCCCACGTGCTCTAAAAATCCCAGGCGGGAACGGATCTCCTTCAGAACCTGGCGGGCGATCTCTCCCTCCTTGACCGAGAGCTTCTCCTCTAAATTCATGAAGAACTCGTTGCATTCGCTCACCGAGAGGTTGGCCACATCCACAATAGATAAGTCCAGGATCCTGACCGCTAAGACCTTCTCCTTCAGCCTTTTGCCCCCGCAGGCCGGACAGGGCAGGATCCTCATAAACTTCTCCAGTTCCTCCCGGCGGTACTCGGATGCGGTCTGGCCGTAGAGGCGGATGCTCTGCGGTATCAGCCCCTCCCATTGGGAGTTATGCGACCAGTAGACGTCCCCGTTTTTCATGCTCATATTCATCCGGATCTTATCCGTCGAGCCGTACATCAGAGCATCGTACTGCTCAGGGGTGAGATCCTTGATGGGGGTGAAGATGTCAAAGCCGAAATGCTTGGCCACTGCTGCCAGGTGCTGGCCCCGCCAGCCGTCGATGATATTGCGATAGAGGGCGACAGCTCCGTCGGCGATGCATCGATCTCTGTCCGGTATGATCAGCTCGGGATCGAACTCCATTCTGAAACCCAGGCCGTTGCAGGACTCGCAGGCTCCAAAGGGGCTGTTGAAGGAGAACATCCGCGGCTGAAGCTCCTCGAAGACCAGGCCGCAGACGGGACAGGCCATCCTGGCGGAGTAGACCCGCTCCTCTCCGTTCTCATGCAGGACATAGACCAGGCCTTCCGTCTTTTTCAGCGCTTTTTCTATCGCCTCCACCAGCCGGGACTTGTCTTCTCTTGGGTCCAGCCGGTCGATGACCACATCGATATCATGCTTCTTGTAGCGGTCGAGCTCTATCTCCTCGTCCGTCCTCTGGATCTGGCCGTTCAGCCTCACCCGGGCATAGCCCTCGGCGTTCAGGTCCTTGAGAAGCTGGCCATAGGTTCCTTTCTTCTGGCGGATGACGGGGGCGAGGATGGTGATCATGCTCTCCTCATCTCCCTCCCCCATCATCTTTCCTTTCACCTTTTCCTTCCCCTTCTCTTTCTCCTTCATCTCCTCCAGGATGCTGACGGCGATCCTCTCCGGCGACTGAGACTCGATGCGGGTTCCGTGCTCCGGGCAGTGGGGGACGCCTATTCTGGCAAAGAGCAGGCGGAGGTAGTCGTAGATCTCGGTCACCGTTCCCACGGTGCTGCGTGGGTTTTTAGAGGTGGTCTTCTGTTCGATGGAGATGGCGGGGGAGAGGCCGTCGATGGAGTCCACTTCGGGCTTGTCCATCTGGCCTAAGAACTGGCGGGCGTAGGCTGAGAGCGATTCCACATAGCGACGCTGGCCCTCGGCGTAGATGGTATCGAAGGCCAGGGTGGATTTGCCCGAGCCGGAGACGCCGGTGATGACGATCAGGCTGTCACGGGGAAGCTGGACATCGATGTTTTTCAGGTTGTGCTCGCGGGCACCTTTTATTACAATTGATTTCATATTATATTTTAGCCGATCTTGCTGGCGATAGCAGTTCCATACCCAGCGAGAGCCCCATAGCGGTATGCAGTGTACCTGGAGGGCACATTCAATTGGCTGATGTCAAGTGACATGGCATAAAGCTCAGCGCCGCTCTCTGGCAGGATGTCCAGAGTAACGCTGTTGCCTGATGCGGTTCCGCTGGCCAGGGCCATCTGGGTGGTGCCGGCGGTGGCCATGCTCCCCCGGCCAAAGAGCCTATTTCCGGATTGATGCAGGTCCAGGGAGATTGTCTGTCCCTCGGAGAGCTGCAAGGCCCATTTTCCTGATATGCCAGTTAAGCTGGCAGCAGGGGTAGTGGCTTGGGCTGGGGTCTGAGTCACAGGGGTGCTGGAGAAGGTCTTTGCCACCGGGGTGTTGGATGCGCTATATCTTCCCATTGTGGTCTTGCCGACGCTCGAGCCCAGAAGAGAGACGGGTTTAGATGTCTGAACGCTGCTGGGTGCAGATGTTGCGCCAGCGCCGACCTTCATCGTGAAAATGGGGTCGGTGAAGTACTTGCCAGCGTCGCCGCTATAGCTTCCCACATATCCGCCCTCCAGGTAATCCTGAGCAGCGGAAGGCAGGGCCAATAATGACAGAAGGGCCAGAATGCCGAGTATCCTTATCATATCTAACTCACTGCGGTTAATGGCGTTCGTCAATTAACTTAAAGATAACCGTCGAATAATGAGGATGAAATCCGAAGGTGGATAGGCAGCAGAAGGCGGCTTGCGTCCGTCTGGAGGGCAGGGAGGGCTGTAAAGGGGAGAGGAGACGGGTGGTGGATGTGACCCTGCCTGCAGATAAATGGGGCGAAGCATATTGATTTTCGGGGCAAGCTTGCAGTTCAACCGGGCCAGCCGGGAGAATATTAGCCTTTATAACAGCCTGGAATTGAGAACTAAATTATGCTGAAATTCGAGATCTTTCGATCCCCCTCAAAGCAGTTCAGACTTTTCATCCATGCCCGCCCGGAGAATCTTTCCTTTAATATATCGCAATCTAAAACCATCGACGGCTCATTCCGATCTATCTTGTTTTTAGGGCCCTCTTTGCCTGCAGCCCGAAGGGACGACTCACGACGTCCACCGAAAGGCAGCCTGCGAGAATTAATATTGACTCTGATCCCGCCTGGTTTCAGGAGATCGACTATCCAATGAGAAACCTCCAGACAATTAGTCCATAAATCGATTCGTACGGTTATTTGGGCTTCCCGGCTCAGAGGAGGGCAGGCGGATCGCCCAGATCCAAAAACAGCAAGAAGCATTATTGCATCTAGCTGCAGGAATTTGTCAAGAGCAGCCTGCCGCATATCAATACCAACCCTAATGCAGCTTTGGAGCCCATCTCACGATATGCGACTGCAGGACCGGGCAGAAGAGGGACTTTAATCGGCTTTTGCCGGTGGCCTATCCCCGGTCCAGAGAGCCTTTTTTTAGATAGCCTTTATGAGCCGCTCATAAACCTGGGCAGCACAATTAGCCTGAGCTTTCACAAGAATGATCCAGCCGCCTCTTCATCCGATCTCGCCTTTCCGCTAATTTCTTCATCCAATTTCAAATTTTATCGGCCATTAAAAACTAGCAATAACGAAAAGTCTTAAGTACAAGATAGAGTTTAACACGAATCAGGTAGTAATACAGATCTAGTACAACCAACGTGGTCCAGCGATCTGATTGCAAAGAACTGGAGGAAGAGAAGTGAGTAAAAGAAACCATTGGAATAGTTCGATAATAATATTATTTATATGCTCTATCCTTTTAATGAGCTCTACCGCTCTGGCATCATACCCCAAGACCTTTACCGACACCCAGGGCCGGGAGATCACTCTTGATGAGTCCCCGCAGAGGATAATCACCAGAGCCCCGGACGAGGCCAGAATCGTGATCGCTCTGGGCTACGGGGACAAGCTAGTCGCCGGTGAGCAGGCCACCAAATCCTGCCTCTGCCCCATGACCTTTGGCAACACCACCGAAGGCTGCCTGGAGTGCTATGAGACGATTATTGACGGCCGTATGCCCGACCTTCCTGAGATCAGCACCAGGTACGACATCTATTTCTAGGAGATCGCCAAGCTGGAGCCTGACCTGATCTTCTGCGGAAACCTGAAGGATGCAGAGGCCTTTGAGGACAAGATCGGCTGCCCGGTGGTAGTTCTTGGAGGACAGGGCTGGAACTTCGGCGATGACGGCTACTTCGATAGCATCCGCGTGGCCGGCGAGGCCCTGGATGCTCAGGATCAGGCAGATGAGCTCATCGCCTTTGCCAAGGGCAAGGTGGAAATGATCGAATCGGTGACCAAGGAGATAGATCCTGATGATCGGCCAAAGGTCTACTTCGCCTCCCGAGGTGCAAGCAATGCCTTTTATGATCCCAAAGAGGGACGGGACTTCACCAGAACCGAACCCAAATACGATCCTCTGACCATCGCCGGCGGCAACAACATCGCCTCGGAGATCAACGGCTCCACAGTTAATGTGGCCCTGGAGCAGATCATAGCCTGGAACCCGGACTTCATATTCATATCCAACAGCAATGCGGGAAACAATACCGGCCTTGATTTCATCAAGAACAGCCCTGAGCTGGCCTCCATCAACGCCATAAAGGAAGGCAACGTCTACAACTGCTTCTATCCCCACTGCCGGGGCACTCCGCCTGACAGAAACCTGTTCAATATGATGTACATGGCCAAGGTGATGTACCCGGAGGAGTTCAAGGATCTCGACCTGGAGAAAGAGGGCAATGAGATATTCAAGGCCTTCTTGGGAGTGGACGGCGTCTTCAGCGAATACGCCGACTACCTGTTCTGGCCAAGAGAGTACCTGGACAGCCTGAAATAGGTGCTCCTATGCCGGGAATCATTAACTGGGACGAGTTGTGGAAGGCAACCCATGCAGGCGGGTTTCACCATCACGGCCGGGACGGCCAGGATCTGGCATCCCACTGGGATAGTAAGGCTCGAGGATTCAACAAGAGGGTGATGAAGAATCCCGAGAGGGCAACAAATCAGGTGGCCACCCTCGGCCTCCTCCCTCATGAGACCGTACTGGATGTGGGCGCCGGCACAGGCAGGCTGGCGATCCCCATGGCTCGAATAGCCAGGAGCGTAACTGCTCTTGATCAATCCAAGGGGATGCTGGCTTGCCTCGAGGAGAACATGGCCAAAGAGGGCATAGAGAACATTCGCTGCATCCATAAGGGCTGGGAGGAGCTGGCTGAGGGCGAGATCGAGCCGCACGATGTGGTCTTATCCTCCAACTCTTTGGGGGTGTTGAACCTGAGAGAGTCCCTGGCCAAGATGGACTCTATGGCTAAAAGGGCGGCCTATATATTCACATTCGCCGATCGGAGGAGAGATGACGGCTTTGCAGACTTCCTGAGGCGAGGCAAAAGGGCCCGCCACCATTTCGGCGGCCCGGCCGACTACCTGGTGATCTACAACCTCCTGGCGGATATGGGAATTTTCGCTGACCTCAAGATCGTGGACTGGCACTCCTCCGAGCACTACTCGGACCTTGACGAGGCAGTGGCCGAGTGGAAGGAAATGCACGAAATACCAGCAGAAAGAGAGCCCGAGCTGAGAGAGTTTCTCTCCGAGAAGCTGACTGAAAGTGAGCAGGGGCTGTGCATGCACCGCCATCATAAGCAGGCCATGATATCCTGGCAGAAGGACCAGCCTGCGTCCAGGCAGTAAATGCAGGGGAGGACAAAACAATGGTCTCCATTCCCATTCTGGCCGGATCAGCTCTGTTGATAGTAATACTGGCCTCGAGCATCCGGGTGGTGAGGCAGTACGAGCGAGCGGTTATATTCCGCCTGGGCAAGATCAAGAAAGAGAGAGGTCCAGGCCTTTTCCCCCTCATTCCATTCATGGATAAAATGGTGCGAGTGGACATGAGGGTGAGAGAGTTGGATGTTCCCAAGCAGACGATCATCTCTCGCGACAACGTAACCCTTGAGGTGGATGCGGTCATTTACTACAAGGTAGTGGACGCCACCAGAGCCATCGTGGAAGTGGAGGACTTCGAGGCGGCCACTCTTCTCCTGGCTCAGACCACTCTCAGAGATATCCTGGGCCAAAACGAGCTGGATACCATACTCTCCGATAGAGACGACCTCAACAAATGGATCAAGGAGATACTGGACTCCACCACCGGGCCCTGGGGCATGCATGTGGTGATGGTGACGATGAGAGACGTATCTCTGCCCGAGAATATGCTTCGTGCCATCGCCAGGCAGGCAGAAGCGGAGAGGGAGAAGAGAGCACGGATCATCCTGGCAGAAGGAGAATTCCAGGCCTCGAAGATGATGAACCTGGCAGCAGATATGTACGAGGACAAGCCGAGCGCTCTGAAGCTGAGGGAATACCAGACCCTGACCGAGATCGCTAAAGAGAAGAACCTGATAGTGGTCTCAACCGGATCAGACGCTGGTCACAGGAATTCAGACCTTCCCCTTTTCATGGGGCTGGCCAGGGCGGCTGCGGGTAATAAATGACGAGCTTTCGGGCACTCTTTTTCCGGGGCAAGCCCGACGCTGGCTACTCTCGGGCGAAGAGGTCGGGCAAGAAGAGCAACCACGAGCTGGCACATGAGAGATTCAAGTTCATCAGAATCTTATTCGTGCTGGGCATCGCCGGCTTTCTGATCCTGCTCACCGGAGTCATAATCACCCTCGGCCCCCTGGATATATCCGTGCTCGATTCTTATTCCGCCCTCCTGGCCCGCTTCTGGCCGGAGCACTTCTATATGGACGAGCTCACCAGCCGGGTGGTCTGGAACATCCGCTTTCCCAGAATCATGGGAGGAATCATGGCCGGCTTTGGGCTGGGGATATGCGGCTGCGTGATGCAGGCGGTCTTAAAGAACCCTCTCGCCAGCCCCTTCACCCTGGGAATTACCGCCGGAGCTCAGTTTGGCATATCCCTGGCCGCAGTCATCGGCTTTTCATTTCTTGCCGGCCCCTATTTCATAATCGGTAATGCCTTCCTCTGCGCCCTCTTCTGTTCTCTGTTCATCATCGGCCTGGCCGCCATCAAAGGTGCGACCTCTGAGAACCTGGTTCTGGCAGGAATCGCCGTCAACTACTTCTTCACTGCGATCAGCCAGCTGCTCAAGTACTTCGCCACCGACGAGCAGCTTCGCCTAATGACAAACTGGGGAATGGGGGACCTGGCTGCCTTCTCCTGGACCAACTCCAGGATACTTTTGGCCATATTCGTCATCTGCATTCCTCTTCTCATGACCAAATGCTGGGACCTGAACATCATGACGGCAGGAGACGAGACCGCCAAGAGCATCGGGGTCAATGCCGAGAGGACGCGCATCTTCATAATGGTGGTCAGCAGTCTACTGGTCGCGACCATTGTCTCCTTCATGGGGACCATCGCCTTTGTGGGACTGGTCGCCCCTCACATGGCCCGGATGGTCATCGGGGGAGACCACCGTTTCCTCATCCCCGCCTCTGGGGTGCTGGGAGCACTGGTTTTAATGTCTGCCGATGCTGCGGGAATGAATCTGATCGCCCCCACCATCATACCCACAGGGATCATGACATCGATTGTGGGAGTCCCGTTCTTCATGTATTTGATGATGAAAGGAAAGAGAAAGGAGTTTTGGACATGATGATCAAGCTTCAGGCCAAAGATATGGATTTTGGCTATAACAGCAGCAAGATACTTCAAAGTGTGAACTTCGAGATCGCCCCTTCAAAGCTGGTCACCATCGTTGGGCCGAACGGCTCCGGCAAGTCAACACTGATCAAGTGCATTGACAGGATACTTGCCCCTCAGGGGGGGAGCATCCTCATCGACCGGAAGGATGTGACCAAGATGACCAGGATGGATATGGCCAAATATCTCTCCTATGTTCCCCAGAGCTCTGTGAGGATCTTTCCAACCAACGTCTTCGACACTATTCTGATGGGCAGGAGGCCCCATATCGGCTGGCTGGGAAGCGACAGGGACGAGGACAAGGTCTGGGAGGTCCTGAGGCTTCTTGATATCGAGAGGCTGGCCATGAGCAACTTCAGTGAGCTCTCCGGCGGCCAGCAGCAGAAGGTCCTGATCGCCCGAGCGTTGGTCCAGGAGGCAGAGGTGATGCTCCTGGATGAGCCCACCAGCAACCTGGATATCTGGCATCAGCTGGACGTGATGAACATCATTCGGGATGTGGTCAAGAAAAAGGAGATCACTGCCATCATGGCCCTGCATGATCTGAACCTCGCCTCCTACTACTCCGACCGGATCATCATGATGAATAGGGGCAAGATCATTGCTGCCGGCGATCCCCAATCGGTGATCACCGAGGAGAACATAGCAAAGGTCTATCGGGTGGAGGCGGCGGTGAGGAGCCTCTCCGACCGACCGGTGATAATGCCCTTGCGGCAGATCAGGGGAGCGAAGGCGTAGCAGAAATAGAACTTGCTCGTTGTCTCTTTTTTAGGAGCAGCGTCCGACCATCAACCTTTTCGCCGGGCAACAGATGCTTGAAACATCTCCCTGTACTCCGCATACCTGCCGGAAAAAGCCGGATAAGTGAAGCTCATGCCGTCTTTGCCCAGCATTACTGACAGGGGCTTTGCCCTTTGAAAGTCCATGCTTCCATCAGCATCAAAGAACCGTTCATCAACCTCTAGGTGCACCACCTTGCCGATGATGAGAACGAACTTCTCCCTGACCAGCTCCTCTTCTAAAACGCACTCAGCCCAGGCCAGGCAGCCTTCGATTCCAGGAGCCTTGACTTTTGTGGACGGGTGGGGCTCAAGTCCCGCTTCTAAGAACTCATCCACCTCGGGAGGATAGCTTCTGGCGCAGATCATAATCGCATCCTCCATGCCCATCTGCGGGATATTCACCACAAACTCTCCCGTCCGGCGGATGTTCTCCAGGGTGTCGCGCTTGATCCAGGACGCGAGGATGACCTCCTCCAGGGGGCGCAGAATGGGCGTGAAATTTGACCAGGGAGCAGCATTCCTGATCCCCTGCGAGGAAACGGTGGTGATGAGTACTACCGGAAGAGGCAGGATCTCCTCCCTTTGATTCGGTTTTAGGATCATCAATTTCCCTCGAAATTATCTCCAAACTCAAGATGCCAGCAGCTTTTCTGCTATCTGCTCCATCTCCTTGATTGGTGGAACTTTCTCGCCCTTCAAACAGGCCTTGAAGACATCTTTGTCAAAGGGCATGGTGCCGATCACCTTATTCTTGTCCACCAGATCCGCCAACTCCTTTGAGTTCTCATCCATCCGGTTGAGAATAAAGAACACCGGCTTTCCGATCTTCTCGCCCATCTCGGCGATCTTGCCGGACAGCTGGACGGATTCAAATGACGGGTCAATCACAACCACGATCTTGTCGCAACCGGCTTCAACGCCCCTGCCGAAGTGCTCGATGCCTGCATCCGTGTCCACCACTACGTGCTCTCCGTTGGTCTTTAACTTCTCCAGAAATTCCTTGGCCAGGGCACCCATAGGACAGGCGCAGCCTTCACCGAAATTATGAATCTTGCCGATGGCTATGAGCATGATTTTGTCCTCGCCTACTACCAGCTCTTCGGGAATATCCTTTATCGTAAACTCCTCCAAGATCTGCAGCCGCTCTCTTTGCTCCGACCGGATGAATTTCATCAACTTCTCGGAGAGAGCTTTCTTGCCGCCCAGGGATTCCATGAAATCCTTGGGCTGCTCGAAGCCCAGTTGCTTGTAGAGGCCGAAGTTGGACTCATCAGTATCCACAACCAGAACCTCATTCCCTTTCTTTGCAATCTCTCTGGCCAGAAGCGCAGATATGGTGCTCTTTCCGCTTCCGCCTTTTCCGCAAATCACGATCTTCATTTCCAATTCTCCATTTAAAAGAAAGGCAAGCGAAAAATCTGCTCGCCTATATTTGCTCAAAATCTCATTTAACGAAAGACTGCTTGTTGATGGCGATGGGTATGCCGTTGGCAACTCCCTGCTTGGTGTAGTAAGCATCCACCAGGCCATCATGAGCCCAGTAGGAGTCCGAATAGTAGAGAGGCAGCGCTGGCAGATCCTGAGCATAGACCTCCTGGACCTCGTCTACCAGTTCCTTGCGCTTGGAAGCATCAGTCTCCGAGACCTCCTGGTCCAGGAGACCATTGAGCTTCTGATCAGCAGTGTAGCGAGCACTGTTGAAGGAATAGCCCTCGCCGATAATGCGGTTCAGAATCTCAGGGTCGCCGCTCATGCCACCATGGCTGTTCAGGGCTAGGTCGAAGTTCCACTGTCCTACAAGGCTGTCCAGGGTCTTTGCATCCACATTGCGCAAGCTTACCCTAAAACCAGCCTTTTCCAGTTGCTGCCGTATCATCTCTCCCACGCGCTCGGTTGCTGCAGTGACCAGCAACTCCATCACCAGGGGCTCACCACCTTTGGAGAAATACTGCCCGTCTTTGGCGTAGCCCAGCTCAGACATCAGCTCCGCTGTCTTGGTCGGATCATATTTGTATGGCTCCACATCAGGATTGTACCACTCACTATCCGGGGCAAAAAGTCCAGAGCTTGCGATGATGCCATAGCCACGCAGTGCAACGTCCACTAGAGCCTGACGATCTATGGCGTAGTATAGCGCTTGCCTGAGCTTGGTGTCAGAAAGAGGCTCCTTATTATGGTTGATCATTATCTTGGTGATTCCATCGCGTGGTCCATCCAGAACCACAAAGTTCTCCTTCCTGAGTTTCTCTACTGTCTCTGCAGGCACGTCGACTGCATCAACATCTCCTTTTTCCAGAGCGGCAGCGGCCATCTCATTGCTTATCTTCACGAACTTGAGCTGCTTTACTTTTGGAGCGCCCAGATAGTAGCCGTCATAGGCTTCGTAAAGATACGTCCCTTGAGTCTTGTCGTAATTCACGAGCTTGTAAGGGCCTGTGCCGATGAGGGCCTTATCATCCTGGAATTCGGCCGGATTGCTGACACTTTTGTAGATATGCTCGGGAAGAATGGGGAGCGTGCCGGCTACCATATCCAGGAAAGGAGCATAAGAATGGTTCAGGTAGATCTTCACGGTATTGTCGTCCAGCGCTTCAGCCTTCTTAACTGGCTCGGAGTTGACCCACTGATAAGGGTGCTGCTTGATGTAGTCAATAGTAAAGACCACGTCATTGGCGGTGAACTTCTCGCCATCATTCCAAGTGACGTTTTTTCTCAAGCTGAAGACATAGGCGTCGTTTCCTTCCATCTGCCAGCTCTCAGCTAGGGCAGGCACGTAGCCGTTCTGGTCCTTCCATACCAAAGTGTCGAAGATGAGGCTCATTCTGATGTAGCCGGGACCGCGAGAGTAGTGACCGTAGGGCGAAGGAAATCCCCAGTCACCTGTGGTATCGGCGATGGTGAGCACATCTATCGTTTCATCTGCTGCTATTGATGTGCTGCATAATAATAGGAGCAGCAAGCCAGCAGATGCAAATCCAAGTGCAGGAAGGCATTTCACAGGCAAAGCCTCCTTTCGATATTTACGCCATTCTTTCTTAGCAATCAACTTAGGCATATTTAACATACCTCCTAACATTCAGCTTCATGATTGTGAGTTTTTTACTCCATTTTACAGTCCCAATCATAAGGGACTATATCATTGTCGATAGGATTAACTCGTCTTTCATCTACATTTTCAGGATCATAGAACAATGAAGGCATACCTATCACCACAGATATCTCATTTCCTATATTTTTTGTGCCATGAAAGACTCCTGGGGGGATGTAAACTGCACGAGGACATTTTTCACCCATGAATATTTCATTAAGAAATTTGTAGGTAGGTGAATCTTCCCTATAATCATATAAGACAACTTTTACAATTCCGGTAACACATATCAGGTGATCTTCCTGTTTTGAATGAAGGTGCCATCCTTTGATCATGCCAGGATAAGAATATGAAGCAATTATCTGCTTGATATTGGATGCTTTCATCTCCTCGTCATCTAAGCGAATGAGCTCTGTCAAAAATCCTCTCTCGTCACTGAACAGTTTCATATCCTTTATAACAACACCTTCAATGAGTTCTTCACCATAAAAACCAGGTATACTTTGAACTCGTGGCTTTTCAAGTTTATCGAAGTCTTCCATACTTTTTACTTGCATTTTTATACCTCCTTTTTTTCATAAATCCATGATAATGGAGTTTTACCATCCTCGAACATAACCCCATAAGGTTCGTATTTACCAATGTCTTTGATAGTGCAGGAATGCATTCCTATGTCTGATCCATTCATCATTAATGGGGAGATATCTATAGCGTTGACCTTATCGCCGCCTATATTCTGTATAGGGTCCCATAGAACGCTCGTTGTCGATACGATGTCTATCTTATCGGATGCGGCACATACGGGTGCGGCCATAAATAAAATAGACATGATACAGATGGTAAACAGACTATTAACTGCATAATTATTACGTAGTATTACTTTATATTTAAGATTTACGGTAAATATGATCTGTCATCAATTCTACTATAGCATGTGTCTGAAATATCCATTTTTTTGTATCAGAGGTCTATAGCTTCAAACCTTAGGCCCGTATGCAATGAGCCTCATGGAATTCAGTATCACCGGGATGGATGACAGCTCATGGAGTAGTGCTCCGGAGACGGGTGTCAGTATCCCCGGCACAGTCAGTGCAACTGCTACCGCCAGCACCCCAAGGGAGAAGACCAGATTGTGCTTTATGGTTTTAATCGCTTTGCGTGAGACTTTGATCAGATGAGGCATCCTGGAGAGGTCATCGGAGAGAAGGCCAATGTCCGCCGTCTCCATGGCCACATCCGTTCCCGCAATGCCCATGGCTATGCCCACATCCGCCTGGGCCAGGGCCGGGCCATCGTTCACCCCCTCGCCTACGAAAGCAACAATGCGTCCCCGGGATTGCAGCTCCTTTACTATCTCCACCTTCTCCTGAGGCATCTTCTCGAAGAACAGCTCTTTGACCCCAATTCTCCTGGCCACGCGCTCTGTGGCCGCCCGGTTGTCGCCGGTAACGATCACTACATCCAGACCAAGCTCGTCCAGCTTCTGCACGACATTATGTGACTCTGGCCTCAGTTCGTCCTCGAATACGAAGAGCCCCTCCGTTCGGCCACCTGCGGCCATCAGTATAACACTGCAGCCAGTTGCCTCCAAGGATTCTGCCCTCTCCTTGATATCCTGGCCGACAAGAATCCCCTCCCTCTCCAGGCGGTTTGGCCTTCCCAGAAAGAGCTCCTCACCATCCACACTGGCCCTTATTCCCAATCCCGGCAGAGCTTCAAACGATTGGGGATCGACAATATCCAGGCCCCTGCTCTTAGCCTCATCGACCATTGCTCTGCCCAGGGGATGCTCGCTGAACTTCTCCCCCCTGGCGGCCTTCTCCAGGAGCATATCCTGAGTAGCCTCTCCAAGAGGCACGACCTGGAGAAGCTTCGGCTTTCCCGCAGTCAGGGTTCCGGTCTTATCGAATATCACCGTATCCACATGGGATAGAGCCTCGATGGTTGACCCTTTCTTGATGAGGCTTCCTCTCAGGGCTGCATTTCCGATGGCTGCAACTAGAGCGGTCGGCGTAGCCAGCACAATCACACAGGGGCAGAAGACGATGAGCATGGTGATGGCCCTCATCATGTCACCGCTCCACCACCACAGGAGCGCCCCGGCGATGAGGGCAGTGGGCATATAGATCTTAGCGTAGCGGTTCAGCAGCCTCTCTATGGGCGGCTTATGGGCGTCGGCCTCCTCGATCAGAGTGCGGATCTGGCCAAGAGTGGTTTCGCTCCCGATCCCGGTGACAAGCACCTCAATTGCCCCCACCTCCAGGAGCGTTCCAGCAAAGACCTTATCCCCTACATTCTTCTCAACCGCCAGGCTCTCCCCAGTTATAGCTGCCTGGCTGACGGAGGCAAAGCCCGAGACAACTTCGCCATCCACTGCAATCCTCTCCCCGGACCGGACGAGAAGCAAATCCCCTGCTTGAACCTCTTCCAGGCAGATGGACAGATCCCGGCCCTCTCTGCGCACGGTAACGCTATCGGGCAGGAGACGGGACAGGGATTCCAGAGATTGATTGGCCCGAGCGGCGACGAATTCCTCCAGCAGTCCTCCCAGGAGGAGAAGGACGGCCACTACCGCTGCAGCTGCATATTCGCCTATGGCAATCGCCGCCATTGTGGCAATGGATACGGGTATATCGGCAGTGAAGTCCCTTTCCCTTATGCCCTGCAGAGCAGACCACCAGATGTAAGAGGAGCCAACCAGGGCCGCGGCCATATAGAGGATGCTTCCTCCCTCATGCATCTCATCATGATACAGGCCGCCCGGATCGTCGATTACAGCCAGGATCAGGAGAATGCCGCTGGCCAGGGTGAAGAGGGTTCCGGGATCGACGAGGAAGCTCCTGTAGCGATGCAGCCAGTGTCTGGTCTTGCCGGCAGCGGCTCTAGCGGCTGGATCGTTGATATGATCGTTGATATTATTTTAAACGTAATACCCCGCAGCTCGCTGCGCCTGGGATAAAGGGCATGCGTATTCAACTTGGGATTGGATCAGCTGACATGATTCCAATTTCATGTGGCGGCGCCTTGGATGCCCCGCAGCTTGCTGCGTGGGTGCGCCGCCACCGCTTCACTTTCAGTCATTTTATCTTAATCTCCTATGTATCCTGATTCCAGTAATCTTTTATGTTACATCATCATATTACAGTAATAATCAAGGCAGGAGAAGGCGGAATAAATAGTTGTCGAGAAAGGAATCGGCTGCTTTATCCTGCAGCCTTCTTTCCTTCTTTGATAGTCATTTATGGCAATACGACTCCCAGATTGCACTGCGCTATGCGAATTACAGCACGCCTGCAACCTTCAGAGGATGCATGCCGGCATTCTGGAGATTAGCCAGCTTGGCAGCATCTACCTTGAACTCCTTGAGGACGGTTATGAATATCTCTGGATTATCCTCATAAGGCATGAGGACTATATCCTGATAAATCATCGATCCCCAGGAGGGGCCTGTCCACTTTGGCAGCTCTACAGCACTGAAGTTGTAGGCCAGCGCCAGTGCATCGCCCTCTTTGGCAGTATCATTCCAGCGGATATAGATCCCGGCGACATTGGGGACAGCCTTCTTCTCGGCATCCGTCAGGGCCATCACAAACATGCCGCTCTTTCCGGGAGTGGCATCCCAGCGCATCTGGAACAGGTCTTCCTTGCACCACGGGGGACAGGCTATGACCTTATAGCTCTCGCTGCTATTGTTTATTGGCAGTTTCTCCTCGACAAACTCAGCAATGTGAAGGCCGCTGGTGACCCCGGGGCAGAGATGGTCGTGGAATGCAGTGGCCTGGAGGAAGTCATAGGATGCTCCCCTTGCCCAGACATTGGACATGGCCACAAGTCCGAACTCATTCCCGTTGAAGGCTTTATCGTTGAAGGTGACATTGCCCTCATCGGTATGGTTCTGCAGATATTCTATATCCACATTGGCTCGGGAGATCTTGCTGAATACCTGATCGTCCGGCAAGGCAAGAAACTCATCGAGACTCTTGCTCAGGGCCTCGGAGTTGGCCTCCAGATACACTGCTTCGCCGGTGGATTTATCGAAGAAGTAGAACCAGAGGGGCTTCCAGTGAGCGCGCAGAGGCCTGAAAAGGTTACCGTCGCCGATACTGTTTCCGCTCTCATTTGTGATTCCCTTGATCGCCGCTTGAGATGTCTGGCCGTCGACGATGGCATGCCCGGCATCGGTTAAAGCCAGGACATTAGCATCTCCCTTCTCGAATCCCAGATCCTGCATTGCTTTCTGGGCAGCTTTGTCTCCCAGCGCTTCCATCACTGCATTGTCCGCCATGGCCAATCCCGGAACCAGGGCCAGGAGAAGGATCATGGTTATGGTTTGATAGCTCATTTTCATACGAATTCCTCTGATCTTATGCATTTGACATAAGTCTATTTAAGATTTCTCGTTAAATTCATAGCATAAATTGCGCAATGCTGGCTATTGGTCCATCCTTCGCAGAGCTCGTGCAAGTATTGGCTGAACAAATCACATAAAGGACAATTAGTGGTTGATACGTATCTGATATTACTGCCATATTGAAATCCATTTTCTACAGAAAAAGTTAATAAAGATTAAATCTAATCCATGATCTATTATGGTTAAACAATTACGATATCAAATAATTGTAATAAATTGTAAAAATGGAATGTTCAAAAGAGGTTGAAAAGAAGAGAGGGATGAAGATGAAGTGACAGCTGCAATTGATGTAAGAGGGCTCTCCAAGCTTTATAACGGCAAGATAAGGGCCCTGGACGGGTCGATCTGAGGGTAGAGGCAGCCAGAGTCTTCGCTTTTCTAGGTCCAAATGGCTCTGGTAAGACCACTTTGATGAGGATACTGACCACCCAGATCAGGCCGACCTCGGGCCAGGCATACATCTTCGGCCTGGATACGATTCGGAATGGTCAAGAAATAAGAAGGATCATCGGCTATGTGCCTCAGGAGACCAGCGTCTGGCTGGATATCAGCGGATATGAGAATCCGTACTGACAAGCCCACATTGGATGACGTATTCCTCAAATACGCCGGTGCAGCCCATACTGTGGCTGGGCGTCTTCGGAACGATCATGGGTCGGGTCAATGCCATACCCATCGGCGGGCTGCCCTATATCGATTACATCGAGGGAGACTGGAATTTTAAAGAGGCTTCTTGTAGCCCCCACCTCCATTTATGCCACGGTCATCGGCCGGTCGGTGGCCTCCGGTGTGCGAGCGGTGGTCCAGGCCCTGATAATATTCCCCGTGGCCATACTGCTGGGGGGTGAACTCCTCCCACGGCCTAAAG
>DAIO01000102.1:0-20773 GCA_002498745.1 Methanosaeta sp. UBA533
GTCATCAGTAGGCAGTATAGTCACTCAGTGATATAAAGGTTTTGGTGGGCTACTTACGGCTTTCCTCCCCGCCCTGAAGAGCGGGGCTTCCAGCCTGTGTTTATGTGACCACTCCCGCCAATTTATTGGCTGATTTTACAATTCCCTCGATATGGCCGCCCACACCCGCCAGGCAGAAGAAGCTCGCAGCCTTCTCTTTAGCCAGCTGGATTGCTGCATCATTCGCGATCTGTCCCACATTCGAGCCGCCTGAACAGGCTACTACGCGCACATCCATTGTGCCACAGGTGCATCTCTTCTCATCCATAATTCAGGTCACCCTTATTTCTGAAGCATCCTCTTGATCTCTTCAACTGTTGCCGTTCTGCCCGCCATCATTGACTTTCCGTCAATGTAAAGGGCAGGGGTCATCATCACACCCCGATCCATTATCTCCTGGATGCTGTCAACCTTGACCACCTCAGCAGAGACGCCCAATTCTGCTACTGCTTTCTCCACATTCTTCAGCAGGCTCTTGCACTTGGCGCAGCCTGTCCCCAGAACTTCAATCTTCGCCATTTAATTCGCCTTCCTTTTTAGCTCAAATCAGCTCCCAGTAAATCAGCGGAGCAAGAACGATCAATGTAAGCCCTGTTATCACTCTTATTTTATCAATTATGAAACGATGCCACCGTAGAGCATTCCCACCAATGTGGATAAGATCACCACCAGGCTGATGTAGACGCTGGCTTTTTTCGCTCCAATGATCCTCCAGATAACTATCATACTGGGTAGGCTCAGGGATGGACCAGCAAGCAGAAGGGCCAGAGCAGGACCGGCAGCCATAACTCCCGTGCTATAGCCGAAGAGAGTTCCGACTACTGGCACCTCAAGCAATGTGGGCATATAGAGCAACGAGCCGATCACTGAGGCCAGAAAACAGGCCAGAAAGCTGCTGGTGCCGAAGATTGTCCTGACCCATTCAACCGGCAGGAAGTAGCCGATTACTCCGGTTACAAATGTGCCCACTACCAGGAGAGGAAAGATCTTCCTGGTCAGCCACCGGGTTTCTCCAAAGAACGCACTCTGCTCCTCTGGCTCGTAATACTTGTTCATGAGGAAGGCGGCCACTGCTATCAGCACTCCCACAATTATCGCCTTGGGCAGGAGCTCTATGGCACTTGAGGTGGCAACGAGCAGTATGGCCACCAGAACTGCCATAAATGTGCCTGTGATATAATTTGGCCGGCTCATCTGATCTGGCTTTGGATCGGCCTGAATCATAGAAGGAGCAACATCGGTTTTGCAGCTTGGGTCATGTTTTTGGAATATGGCCGCCATGATCAGACCTATGACCACTGCCATGATCACTGCGGCCACTGCCCTGGCTATGCCCAGGTCCAGGCCCAGGACCCTGGCTGTGAGGATGATGGCCATGAGGTTTATCGCCGGTCCGGAGAAGAGGAAGGCCGTTGCCGGCCCAATGCCTGCGCCTCTCTTTTCGATTCCTGCAAACATGGGCAGGATGGTGCAGCTGCACACTGCCAATATGGTCCCTGAGGTGGAAGCCACGCTGTAGCAGAGCCACTTGGGAGCATCAGCACCGAAGTACTTGAGCACAGTATCCTTGTTCAAGAGAGCTGCTATTGCACCGGCGATGAAGAATGCTGGCACAAGGCAGGTCAAGACATGCGCCGAAAGGTATTCAAGCAGCGTTGCCAGCCCGGCCTCCAAGGCTGCCATGATGGTATAAGTTACCGTAAATATCATCTCCCGATGCCTAATGATTCCTCGAGAATCCTTCCTGCTTCTGCGAGCTGCGATATCTGCTTTAAGGCCATCCGGTCTACAAGGCGAACCAATTCGAAAACCTGAGGGTCTTTTATGCTGTAGAGCGTCTTTTTCCCGTCTATTCTGCGATCCAGAATGTCGGCCTCGAAGAGGATGTTCAGATGTTTGGATATGGTGGACTGAGATCTGGAGAAGGCGGGAAGGATCTCGCAAACGCATCGCTCGCCCCCGCTCAGAAATTCGAGCAGCTCCAGACGGATGGGATCGGACAGAGCGCTCAGAATCTTTAAGCGCAGTTCAGAGACATTCTTTTGAGCCATGATTAAAGCGCGATTAATGCATATTCAGATATAAACTTATCGCCATAAGACGATAATAGAAATGCACATCTAATCGAACCACATTTAGAGCATCACGTTTGTTTTGAGAGCATCGCCTTAATACTCCGTAATAGCGGATATCTTTCCCGGATGGCGATGAACAGGGACGACTGGTGCAGATCCAAAAGGAGCTTTCTCTGCTCTGCGAGCTGCACGAGGCAGCTATCTAAAGGCAGAATGCTGGCATTTCAACTCCCGCATAGAGCTTTTGTTCTGCAACCAATTTTGAGCGCGAGCGGGCGCCATCCCCATCCAGAGGCTCGCCTGTTTTGCATGCCACAACCATGATCTCCATCTCATCCAGGTCGACGGGCCTTCTCCCCCAGTTTCCTGCAGTTCCGCCCCATATGTTTATCACAGACATTCCCGCCAGGCGGAAGAGCAGGACGAGCTCTGTTGGCACAAATGCCTTCTCTCGAACTGCAACTGCAGGCACCCCCTCTCAGGGCGGGCATTCCGAAGACTCAACAAGTGTCAGAGGATCGAAGAACTCTTCCCATACGCTTTTCTCTGTCATCAACAACATCCCTACCGGACAGCACATAGCTTTTCCGCCCTGCCGGAGCATGAGCCCCAGGGACCAATAACTTGAAAAGGAAAATAGTATGAAAGAACTCACCTATGCTGGAAAGGCTCAAAAAATCATTGCTGGAAGCCCCCGTATTCAAACGGGGAGAGTATGACTACTTCATCCATCCCATCACAGACGGAGTTCCCGAGATCAAGCCGGATCTGATCAGGGAGGTCACCGCCAATATCGTGCGGATCGCCAATCTGGATGTGGACAAGATAGTGACTGTTGAGGCCATGGGAATTCCCATAAGCATAGTGCTTTCCATCCTCTGC
The DNA here is from genome assembly GCA_002498745.1 of Methanosaeta sp. UBA533. Taxonomy (GTDB): domain Archaea; phylum Halobacteriota; class Methanosarcinia; order Methanotrichales; family Methanotrichaceae; genus Methanothrix. The sequence goes on from DAIO01000102.1 coordinate 2,997, forward strand.
GATATTCCCCTGGTGATAATAAGGAAGAGAAAGTACGGGCTCCCGAATGAGGTCGAGATCAGCCAGGTCACCGGCTACTCCCGCTCGCAGCTCTATCTGAACGGAATAAACAGGGGAGACAGGGTGATTGTGGTGGATGATGTGATCAGCACCGGCGGCACCCTTCAGGCCACGCTGGACTCTCTAAAGCTGGCCGGGGCTGAGGTTATGGATACAGTGATCGTGGTGGAGAGAGGAAACGGAGCAGAGCTGCTGAGGTCCAAAGGCTACAACCTGAAGACCATGGTCAGAGTCAAGGTAGAAGGCGGCCGGGTGTCCGAGGTAGAACCGGGAATCTCAAAGTGAAACTGCGGCGGCGCACCCCGCTGCAAGCAGACGGGGCATCCGAGGCGCCGCCGCATGAAATTGGAACCAGGTTAAACGGATCCAAACCCAAGTTGAATACGGATGCCCTTTATCCCAACCGCAGCAAGCTGCGGGGTATTGCGTTTAAAATAAATAAGATATCCTCCCACTCTTATCAATCACGAAACGATGGCACCGTAGAGCATCCCCACCAACGTGGAAAGGATCACCACCAGGCTGATGTAGACGCTGGCCTTTTTCGCTCCAACGATCCTCTCGATAACAATCATATTGGGAAGGCTCAGGGATGGACCAGCAAGCAGAAGGGCCAGAGCAGGGCCGGCAGCCGTAACTCCCGTGCTATGGCCGAAGAGAGTTCCGACTACTGGCACCTCAAGCAATGTAGGCATATAGAGCAACGAGCCAATCACTGAGGCCAGAAAACAGGCCATAAAGCTGCTGGTGCCAAAGATTGTCCTGACCCATTCGACCGGCAGGAAGTAGCCGATCACCCCGGTTACAAATGTGCCCACTACCAGCAGAGGAAAGATCTTCTTGGTCAGCCACCAGGTCTCTTCCAGGAAGGCGCTCTTTTCCTCTGGCTGGTAGTATCTATTCATCAGGAAGGCAGCCACTGCTATCAGCGCTCCCACGATTATCGCCTTGAGCAGGAGCTCTATGGCGCTTGAGGTGGCAACGAGCAGTATGGCCACCAGCACGGCCATGAATATGCCTGTGATATAATTGGGCCGGCTCATTTGATCCGGGTCTGGATCGGCCTGAATCATAGAAGGAGCAACATCGGTTTTGCAGCTTGGGTCATGTCTTTGGAATATAGCTGCCATGATCAGACCTATGACCACGGCCATGATCACTGCGGCCACTGCCCTGGCTATGCCCAGGTCCAGGCCCAGGACTCTGGCTGTGAGGATGATGGCCATGAGGTTTATTGCTGGTCCGGAGAAGAGGAAGGCCGTTGCCGGCCCAATGCCTGCGCCTCTCTTTTCGATTCCTGCAAACATGGGCAGGATGGTGCAGCTGCAAACGGGCAGTATTGTTCCTGAGGTGGAGGCGACGCTGTAGCAGAGTCACTTGGGAGCATCTGCGCCGAAGTATTTTAGAACAGTCTCCTTGTTCAAGAGAGCAGCTATCGCACCGGCGATGAAAAATGCTTGCACCAGGCAGGTCAAGACATGTGCCGACAGGTATTCCAAGGCTGCCATGATAGTGTGAGTTATCGTGAATATCATCTCCCTTAAGGATATTCCCATATGTACATATCGCAATAAAACGATGTTAAGCTAATGGCTATCTATCGATCACTATTGGATCATCCAGAAGAATATCTCTGATTTTTCCCCTCTCTGTACCACTCGATAGCCATCGTAGCCCCTCTGGATAAGCTCCCTCTGGCGTTCGATGTCCAGGCAACTGAGTGCGGCTTCATCCAAGGTAGCGGCCATGCCCGCGCCGGTCATCGGCCAGTTTTTATTCTTGTAAAGGATGTATCTCCACCAGCCGGCGAACTTGGGAATGAGGGCCCTGACCCTGAATCCGCAGGAGAGGAGGTTATTCAGGCTAACTGGATTTTTCGGGGATACGGTGCAGCAGATGTGCTCATACCCTGAGCGTTCCAGCACCTGCAAGTGGGCTGCGGCCAATTCCCGTTGCAGACCGAAGCCCCGGAAATGAGGGTGGACAGCTATGGCCTGGAGGTGGGCGAGTTTTTTCAGATCCTCTTCAGCCAGGTTCAAATCCCGGCCCAGATTATCCTTTCCCATCCCTGGATAGCGAATTATGCTATAGGCAGCAAGCTTTTCCTCTGCCAGGACTCCCAGCACGGAGAGTTCCGTCTGGAATATCCGGCTGAGGTACTCCTCATCGTGAGGCATGAAGATTTCAATCTCGTGCAGGGTGCTGACTACTAAAGACTGCAGGGCGGCTAGGTCTGAGAGGGAACTCTCGGCAAGAAACCTCATCTCCAGGCACTTGCCCCGTCTTACGAAGCTGCGAGGATAAGAATCTTCCATATCTATTTGGCCGGTCAAATGCTCTTGTCTCGAATGCTCTTTTTCTTCCATCTTCAGTTCTCTACCATATTCCCTTCTCTGGAAATGGACATGATCAAATTCCATAATATTCATTAAGCTCTTTAAAGCTTGCCCGAAATCTATTCAGTCCTGTCCGGAGTTGAGCCCGCCCGGAGAAGCTTCCTGGATCCGGCGGAGACAAGAAGTTAGGAGGAAGAGGAGATGCAGGTCTTCAGAAGAGTGAGTGATGAGATAAAAGAGTGGATCTCTGTATCCAGCATAAAGGTGAGGGCCATCAAGCCGAGATGATGGTGGGATCAGGCGCGGTATCCGGAGGTAGGGGCAGGATTTCTTTTTATCAACATTATCTATTTTGATTATATATATATTAAATTATTTCATCTCTTATCTCGAAACCTCCATCATCTATCTGCAAAAAGATAACAATTGTGAGATATGCTGCTCAATATTATCTAATTCAGGGATTATTACCAATCATTCTCTCAATCCCAAAAGATATTTAACTAATTACCATGTAATATCTAGTGGATTAACGAAATGTCTCGCCGTTCAGCGACGAATTCCCGGCAGCAGGACTCTTACCTTTTCATGCCCCAGGTACATGAGGAGTCAGTAGCTGAAGATAGCAGGGGAAAGGGCGACGCCACAGGACAGGAACTCTGTCTGGTGGAGAAGGGGAAGCTTTGATCATCACATGGAAGCTAGCGCCTCATATCCTGTCAAGATGTCAAGTAGTTCTGAAGAGATGGCATCTTGACGTTGCTTTCGGTAGTTGGCCAAAAGCTCGCTCAAATGCTCCTCTATGTTTCTCTCTGCGGCCTGCATAGACGAAAGCCTGCTGGAATTCTCGCTGACAAGCGATTCTGCGAATGCACGGTAAAGAGAGAAAAATAGATTCTCTCGGATTAAGGATGAGAACAGTAGATCTGTGTCAATGTAATAGGTGGGCAAAGATCGTGAATGCCATTCTCTTTCGGCCAGGCTGGCAAGCCATTCGGCATTAACAGGAAAAAGATCGACCATTTGAGGGCTAAATGCTCCCGCGATGCCGGCAATGGGCCGGTTGTAAAAGAGAACAATCTTGTTGACATTGCTTTCCAGGCGCCACTGATCAATCTTCGTCAGCACCTTTCCCATAATCTCAGTTATGCCCAGAAAATCCCCCGAAAAAGAAAATTGAGCCTCGACCGGTTGGCCTGCATCTTCGAGACGGGCGAAGGCGCGCCCACCGACTGCCAGAGCCCTTCGCTCTTCATGCTCCATCTCAGCTATCCGGTCTACAGCATAGCGGGCAATGATCTCGTTGAACTTGCCGCATAGCCCCTGCTCCGAGCCGAAGACGACGGCGCCTAAACTTCTTTTTTTATCCTCTGGTTTAGATGTTAAGAATTTCTTATTATTTTGCAATATAATTTGCAGGCCGAGCTCGATGGTTTTATTATATTCACTAATAGAGAGCACCGACTCTTCATATTCCAGAATATTTGCTGAAGAAATTGCCTTCATTATTTTGACTACTGATTGCAGGTCAGTGGCATTTCTAATCCTTATTTTCGCTTTTTCGAGCTCTGCCATATTGCCACCTATATCTGAAGAATTTCTGTAAATGTTTTTAAGATCAATTCGCGGTCCTCATGGCTTAACTTTTGGCCCGATGCCATCAATTCATTCAAGCGAGGCAGTTTTTCGCGAAACGCTCTTGCCATCTTTATCTTCGCTGATGCGATCTCCTCCAAATGATGCTCGTCCAGGATTCCTTCTGTTGCCGCCAGGATAATTGCTATCTGCTCCGGTGCGGGCATGGGATCAAATTGAGACTGTTTCAAGACCTCGCGTATTCGTCGGCCTCGCTGCAAAATCTTTTGGGTTTCCTCATCAAGCCGGGTACCAAACCTGGTGTAGACCTCCAGACCCTCGAATTGCGAATATGCGAGGCGCAAAGGACCGGCGACCTCGGCAAAGGCAGGTAGCTGGCTCTTCCCACCAACGCGGGATACCGATAGGCCTACATCAACCGCCGGCAAGATCCCTTTTCTAAAAAGCTCCGGGGAGAGGTAAATCTGGCCATCGGTGATGGAGATAAGATTGGTTGGGATATAGGCGGAAATGTCCTGGGCCTGGGTCTCAATGATGGGCAGTGCCGTGAGAGATCCACCGTTGCGATAATGGGTAGCCCTCTCCAAGAGTCGGGAATGTATGTAAAATATGTCGCCTGGAAAGGCCTCCCTTCCTGGAGGACGGCGGAGCAGCAATGATAGCTCTCGATAGGCCCGAGCATGCCGGGTCAAATCATCATAAACGATTAAGACATCATGTCCCTTCTCAGCAAAGAATTCTGCCATGGTGGTAGCGGCATATGGGGCGATGAAATTCATGGCAGGCGGGTCTTCACCTGTAGCTGCGACTATGATGCAATTTTCCATGGCATCATTTTTGCGTAGCTCGGCTTCGACAAGGGCAACCTCCGATTTTTCCTGCCCGATGGAGCAATAAATACAGATTACATCTTTATCTCGCTGATTGATTATGGTATCAATGGCCATGGAGGTTTTGCCGGTTTGCCGGTCACCTAAGATGAGCTCGCGCTGGCCACGGCCAATGGGAATCATGCTATCCACCACCATTGTCCCCGTCTGAAGTGGAACATTAACTGCCGCCCGCTCCATTATCGAGGGAGCCTCCCTCTCAATGGGCATTAGTTGCATGGTCTGGATGCTTCCACCTTCGTCCAGCGGCCTGCCCATGCAGTCCACGACTCTGCCCAAGAGTTCCTCGCCCACAGGCACTTCCATAATACTTCCAGTTCTGCGTGCGATCTGTTTGGCTTTAATGTTTTCACTTTTACTAAGCATGATGACGGCAACTTCCTCCGGATCGAGGTTGAAGACCATACCGTAATTGTCTCCAGGAAAGCGTATGAGCTCCTCGGATCCTGCATTAGGCAGTCCTTTGATGCGAACGACGCCTTTGCCCACAAAGGTCACCATGCCGATCTCTTCAATCTTTAGCTCGGGCCTATAGACCCTAATATTTTGCTCAATTGCCGCAAAAGTATCGGCCAGAACCTCCCGGATTCCCGAAGCATCTTTTTTCATATTACCCCAAAATGGTTTCACAAAGTTCTCTTCTCAAGCCAGCGGGAAAAATCAGCTTCAAGAGAATCAAGATATCCGGAAATGCTCCAGGCAATTTCTACATTCTTGGCGCTCATCACCATGCCGGATATCAAATCATCTTCCTTCTCAAATTGCACTCTTACATCTGCCTCGGCATGACTTGAAAGAACATCCTTGATTTTTTGCTGAATATCCTCAGGAACTATAAAGGCGCTACGTATGGTAATAATCTGTTCGGAATCTTTAAAAAAATCCTTAATCGTCTTCCTTTCAGGTTCTTCCAAATTTTTTAAGCGATTGATAAAAGCAATCATTATTTGCCGATCCAGATCTTCATTGGCAAGGTCTTTGAGAGCCCGCCTGGAGATGGCATATAGCTGCTGTCCACTATATTTCCTCAAATCACTGATAAAATCATCTCTTTGGCGCTGCAAATCCATTTGCCACTCTATTTTTGTCTCTTCTATCTCGTCTCTTGCCTTTTTCATCATATCCGCTCTAAACTCTTTAGCATCTTCTTTTGCTTCGATGAGCAGCTCTTCATGCTCAGCGGACAGCTCCTCTTTCTTCTTGCGATAAGACTGGGCCTCAGCTTGCGCTTCTCTCTCTGCATTTTCTGACTCTTTTTGGCGGGAGATGATTGCATTCTCTCTTTCGTCCATCAATTTGAGCAGCGGCCCGTATAAAAAATGCTTCAAGAGAAACACTAGCAGTGCAAAATTCACAACCTGGGCAGCAATGGTAAAATAATCAATCTGCAAGATTTCCTCCTAACGAATCACATAATTCCAGAAGGGATTGGAGAAGATCAGAATTATGGATATTACAAAACAATAGATTGCAGTCGATTCTACCATGGCAAGGCCTACGAATAGGGTCCGGGTTATTACATTGGCCTCGTCAGGCTGCTGGGCAATGGCACTTAAGGCCCGGGATAGCGCCCAGGCTTCGCCTATTGCTGGTCCAACGGAACCAATGGCAATAGTGAGGCCCGAAATAATTATGGATGCAATACCTATAGTCTCAATAGCGGCCATTTTCAAACACCTCTTGTTGATAATTTTTCCTTTTCTTTATCCCCTGTCGAACTTCCAGATACGATATACACGGTAGCCAGGACGGCAAAAATATAAGCCTGTACCTGCCCAATCAACATGCCAAAAAGGTTCATAACAACAGGCAAAAACAACGGCACAATGGAAAACAGGACTGCTACCAGCAAATTTTGACTCATCATATTGCCAAAAAGCCTGAGGGCCATTGCCATTGTGCGGGAAAATTCTCCAATAATATTAAATGGGAGCATCAGTACGGAGGGCTGGATGTAGCGCTTGAAATAATCGGCCGCTCCCTGCTCGGCAATACCATAAAGGGGAACTGCAAAAAAGACACATATGGCCAGCGCCAGCGTAGTTGATAGAGAACTGGCAGGAGAACGATAGCCGGGAACGATGGCAAGCAGGCTGGACACTGAGATAAATAAAAACAAAGTTCCTGAAAAGGGGATATATCGTTCAGAAGCTCTGCGGGCTATTTCTGCTATCTCGCTTCTCATATAACCGATAATAGTCTCCATGAGGGCTTGCCTTCGTGAGAACGGCGGGTCAATAGAAAGCTGGCGCGTTGAAAGCCAGGCGAGGGATATCAGCAGCGCCATAACTATCCAGGTGGTGACAATCGTTTCATTAAGTGAGGATGCTCCCCATTTCCAATAAATAATTTCATCAGGATTTATCTGGACCATTTTCAATGCGCCTCCATTTTTGAGCGGAGAGAAAGCTTTCGAATCAATGCGATCTTGGTCAGCACAAAGCCTGCCAGACAGAGCAATAGCGCTTCGATTCCACTGCCAATAATCAGATAGAAACCCAGGATGCAAACCAGGGACCTGGCAAAAAAGCTACCCAGACTCAATATAGTTGGCTGCTGAGAATGAGGGAGGCGTTTTATTGTCAGCCAAAGGCCGCCAAAGTAGAAGACGCCAAGGAGGGCTCCCATGAAAAAGCTCAGAGCGAGCAAAAATGCACTATTCATTCATTATGTCCTCTTCAATCTCTTTTTGCCCCTTTTTGATCCAGTACCATGCGTTTGCACAGCCTATGACCAGGCCCACGAATAAAAGAGTAAGCGTCCAGGAGATAGGTCCGTGATAATTGATGTCTATCCAAACTCCCAACAAGACGCCTACAAGAGCTGGGACTGCCACAGACCATCCGATGACGCCCATCATGCCCAGGCCAAACCATATGCCTCTGGCTCTTCCTCGCCGACCCTTGATCTTGCGCGCCTCTTTTGCGGCGACTTCATCTTCGAAGCTTTTGCGATGGTGGTCCATTATTCACATCTTCTCAAAGAGGCTTTTTGCAAAGTCTGCCTCCAGTTTCGCCAGAATGGAGCGGGTCTTTCTCTCCCTCTCATCCAAAGTCCTGAATTCTTGCTTTACAATTTCCTTCAGTTCGCCCAAATCTTTGCTGCGAACAGCCCTTCTTGTAGATACCCTTACCTCAGAGGCGCGTTTTACAAGAACCCCTTCGTCAACGGCCAGATACTCCTCTCCGTTTTCAGACTCAAACGATATTATTCCTGCAACCAGTGCCGCTACAAAATCAATATGCTTGGGAAGAAGGCAAAATGAGCCATTTGTAGCTTCTGCTACAACCTTTGTCACTTCCTGATCTAAAAAGATTCGCATGGGAAGAACAACCTTCAGCCTCATATCTCTGCTTCCTCGATGTCACCAATCATGTAAAGCGATGCCTCAGGATAGTCTGCGAACTCGTCGTTTAAGATGCGCTCACAGCCGCTCAGCGCATCGTCAAGCCGGATCAATTTTCCCTTGCGCCCGGTAAAATGTTCGGTGGTCATAAAAGGTTGAGTCAAGAATCGTTCCAGCCTGCGTGCTCGATTCACCACTTTTTGATCCTCCTCGGAGAGCTCCTCCAACCCCAGCATGGCAATGACATCCTTGAGATCCTCGTATTCTGCCAGAGTCTTCCTGATCCTCTGGGCGGTATGGTAGTGCTTCTCTCCCACAATATGGGGACTTAGCATTCTCGAGCGGGACTGCAATGGATCGATAGCCGGATAAAGTCCCTGGCTGGCCATCTTCCGGGAAAGAACAATAGACGCCGAGAGGTGACCGAAGGTATGAGCAACTGCAGGATCGGTAAAATCATCGGCAGGGACGTAGACAGCCTGGACCGAGGTTATGGCCGCAGTCTTGATGCTGCAGATTCGGCCCTCAAGCTCAGCCAGCTCGCTTGCCAGGGTAGGTTGATATCCTAATCTGGAAGGCAGTTGACCCATCAGCCCCGACACCTCAGACCCGGCCTGAATAAAACGAAAGATATTGTCGATAAGCAGCAGAACATCCTTACTGACATCATCTCGAAAGTACTCAGCCATGGTCAGAGCAGTATATCCAACACGAAATCTGACTCCTGGCGGCTCGTTCATCTGGCCGAAGACCAGTAGAGTTTTATCCAGCACATCTGCATCTCTTATCTCGCGATAGAGCTCTTCACCCTCACGGGAGCGCTCTCCAATGCCGCAAAAGATGCTGATCCCCTCGTAGCGCCCAACTACGTTGTGAATCATCTCCATGATCAAGACAGTCTTGCCGACGCCGGCACCTCCAAAAAGACCGGCTTTCCCCCCCCGTTCCAGAGGTGAAAGGATGTCTATTGCTTTTATTCCCGTCTCGAAGATCTCAGATGCGGTGTTTCTCTGAAATATTGGCGGTGAGGTTTGATGTACAGATCTATATTCTCCGGCCTCAACCTTCTCTTTTCCGTCAATAGGCTCCCCAAAGACATTTACGGCTCTGCCGAGCAGCTTTTCTCCCACCGGAACCTTTAGGGGATCGCCTGTGTCTAACACCAAAGAGCCGCGAGAAAGCCCCTGCGTTCGGGTCAAGGCAATTCCCCGCACCGTTTCAAAATCGAGATGGGAAAGAACCTCTATGATTATGCGGCCATCTTCGCCAGTCAGTAACAGATTGTGGATTTCAGGCAGCAGTCCCTCAAATCTGGCATCAACGATGCTGCCCCGAATCGAGACCACAACACCCTTGTTTAGGAAATTCAATTCTCGATGCTCCAAATAGTTATAATTTTTTATCTGCTTTATATGTTACTACCAGGACTATTGAGCAACAGCAAAAAATACAGAAATCTTAGCTTGAGGATTGTATTGGTTCCGGCACGTTAATCCCAGATCAAACAGCGAGGAATCAAACATGGGCAGGATGGTGCAGCTGCATACTGCCAGTATCATCCCTGGGGTGGAAGCGACGCTGTAGCAGAGCTACTTGGAAGCATCTGCACCGAAATATTTGAGTACAGTCTCCTTGTTCAAAAGAGCAGCTATTGCACCGGCGATGAAAAATGCAGGCACAAGACAGGTTAAGACATGCGCCGACAGATATTCCAGCAGTGTTGCCAGTCCGGCCTCTGAGGCTGCCATGATGGTATAAGTTACGTGAATATCATCTCCTACAGCTTATTGACTCCTCGAGAATCCTTCCTGCTTCTGCGAGCTGTGATATCTGCTTTAAGGCCATCCGGTCCACAAGGCGAACCAATTCGAATACCTTGGGATCTTTGATGCTGTAGAGCGTCTTTTTCCCGTCTATTCTGCGATCCAGAATGTCGGCCTCGAAGAGGATATTCAGATGCTTGGATATGGTGGACTGAGATCTGGAGAAGGCGGGAAGGATCTCGCAAACGCATCGTTCGCCCCCGCTCAGGTATTCGAGCAGCTCCAGACGGATGGGATCGGAAAGAGCTCTCAGAATCTTTAAGCGCAGTTCAGAGACATGCTTTTGAGCCATCGCCTTGATCATCGCCTTAATATTTCTGAATGATGGATACCTTTCATGGATGGCGATAAAAAGGGAGGACTGGTTGCAGATCAATAAGGAGCTTTCTCTGCTCTATGAAATGCACGAGGCTGCTATCTCGCAGACGGGAAAATGCCGGGATTTCAACTCCCGCGCCAGTATCTTATTGCAGCATCTGGAGGATCTGGGGGCCTTTGATATGGCCGACAGAGTGATGGACCTTCTGGCTGGCTGCAATCCCAAAGACACTTCTCCCTGTGACAGTCGCCTGAGCACAAAAGCCTCTCTGGAGAGGCTGCAAGAGAGGATCAAAAATAAGATGAGTGAGCGGGAAAAAGACGGATAGGAAATGATTGCATCTTGTGGAGGCTACAGAGGGCTGGCACCATATTTTCTGTACCTCATATACATCCCGGTGGCCACCATCAGGGTGAGAAAGGAGATCGTATTGGAGACGATCAGAATGCGATCCTGAATATACAGGCCATAGAGCAGCCAGAGGAACATTCCCAGTGAAAATTGCAGGAGCATGATCAGGCTGACATCTGAGACAGACTCTGTCCGATAGATCTTGAGGATCTGGGGGACGAATCCGAACATCGTTAAAAGAGCTGCACACCAGCCAACCAGTTCCCATTGCATCTGCTTTCTGTTAGAGCTGCAAGTATATGAGGATTGCAGTATTCTATCTGGCAGTATCAGCCGAGCCGCTACCTTTTTCACTGCCTCCTCGTCCTATCTTTTTTGGGATCCGAATTGGCAGATCGCCCGAACAAAAAAGAAGCTTGTGGCGGAAGCTTCAGATCCCGCCCAGAAATTCGCTGACTATCTTTCCACCTTCGAATTGGTGAAGAACTCTAGCAGTTTGCTTCAATTCAGACCACAAGATATTCGCCATCAACCGGGACCGTTCCACCTTTGGACAATTTATTGAGAGCCGCATCTGAAAGCAGGTTCATGTCATTGGTGGAAATTTCATTCTTGCCCGATGATCCATCGATCTCATGCGCTATTCCCTTCGAGCTGGTGGTGTTATTGGTGATAATAATGGGCTTATTCAGGTCTATCGGAGCAGTCATCTTCTGCATCAGCATATTTGGATCTTCTCCGAAGTTGGCCCTCACCCAGGCATTGTATTCGTCAACCTTGGCATTGAAGTCATTGATATTCTTTCCATCAAGGGCAAGCTGGTATGCTTGACCCATCTCAAAGCCCTTCTTGAAGCCATCAATGGCTCCGTTCTGCCAATCGGTATATTCTGCGGCCACTGCCAGGCCCGCCAGACACAGAAATATCGAAATATATACGATTTTATTCTTCATATTCAATCACTCCTTTATTCGATCATGCTCATTAACGGCAGCATTTCTGCCAATAATATCAAACTCCGCTCTTATCCTGCATGTGAGCAGAGCGGCCATCATTCCGTTCGGTCAATTCAGATCTATCCGGGATGCTCCTATCTCAACACCGGTGGCAATGAGTAACCGCTGCTCTTCGCAACAACAGGGATGTCTGCGCCAGCATAGCCATCCACATAGAATGGCTCATTGGTGTAAGGATCCAGGTAGAAGTACTTCGTCTCCCCAGTCCTGGGAATCTTGTAGGCATATATCGGATACCCCTTGAAGGGATCGACTCCCACTTGAGCTATTCCGCTCTCTGTGATGTTGAAATCCTTCCAGCTGTTGAATGGATCGGTCAGGATCTCTCCATCCACAAGAACGCTTCCCTTGGGCGCGCTTCCCCAGCTCCAAAGGGTATCATTCTCGCTCGTATTCTCGCTACTTTCATTTGATTGGGAATCAATGGCCTCCAGGCTTGCCAGGATAGACCTGCCGGAATCTCCACTTAGAGTCTGATAGCTGCCAATGCTCTGAGCAGAAGAGTTCGCTAGCAAGAGACAAGCTAGTGCCAATACAACCACTGCTAATGCAGTCTTCATACCGAACCCACCATGCTGAGATTGATGCCTGATGATAAAAGGCTTTCGCAGGTCATTTAATCAATTTTATCTGAGTATTGGTGGCAATGAGTATTGCTCTTCTTCGATGTACTGGCCGGAGATGGGAGTGAAGCTGGCATATATCGGCTCGCCAGTCTCCGGATTAAAGTAGACGTAGACCAGTTTTCCGCTATTGGAATCTGTGTATGTATAGTAGTGCTGCCCGGTGATTGGATCCACATATGTATTGACTCTCTCCCCAGTGACCGGATCGAAATAGGAATAAGCAGGGGTGTCTCCATAGGGATCTACGAACGAATCGCCCAGCCAATCGCGAATAACGCTCAGGTTCTTCAATGTGTACCGGGGATCGCCGATGATATTACCGTCCACGATCAGGCTGCCTTTGGGCGCTCCTCCCCAGCTCCATAGAGTTTGATTGCTCTCGCTTTTTGATGCAGTCTCGGCGTCCGATGCTCCGATGTTGCTCAATACATTTCTGCCGTAGTCCCCGCCAACGCTCTGGAAGTTGCTCTTCTCCTGAGCAAGAGCGTTCCCGACCAAGAGGCATGCTATCAGCAATGCCATTGCTGCTGCAAATGCAGTCTTCATACTGACCCCACTGGTGTTGAAAGGACTCTTGGCAATAAAAGGCTTTCGAATGCAAGAGCCATTTGTGCTCAAAGCCAACCCAACTGAGGCAGGGCCTGGAGCAGGATTGCTCTGAGCAGCACATCGATGATCAGAGCCGCAAAGAGCCACGCACGGTAGTTGGCGGACTGATAGAAGAACTGCTCGCCTCTTTTTGCCGTCGGATGGCGCACGAAATCAAGGTTTTTCCCCAACAGCCAGCCGCCGGATACAACGGCTGCGATGAAATAGAACCATCCCAGGCCCGAGGCCAATCCCAGGGCAATGGAAAGAACGATTCCTACCAGCCAGAAGAGGGCCACCATCTTTGCGGTGATTGGAATGCCGAAGGTGGCGGGAGTGGTGGGAATTCCCTCTCTTCTGTCGCCCTCAACATCACGGGAGGCATCGCAGTTGGTAAATCCCCAATCGGTGATGCATATCATCGCCGCCAGTATCAGAGAGGCAGGGTGGATGCCAGCTCCGGCCTTGAGAATCCCCGCCGGCTCCATAGCCAGCCAGACGCCTAAAGGCACCAATCCATAGGATAAGCCCACGAAGATCCAGGAGAAGGGGGTATTTCTTTTGGCCCAGGCGGAGTAGATGCTTGCAAGTATGGTGGCAGCGACGAGGGCGACGAAGCTCTCAGGGTTCAGGTAGAGGGCGGCAGACAGGGCGACGAGAAAGAGAAATACTGACCAGGACTGGGCCTGCCTCTTGTCCAGCTTTGCCGAAGGCAGTGGCCGGCAGGGCATGCCGACCTTATCCACGTCGATGTCGCAGCAGTCGTTATAGACATAAGAGCTGGTGATGGCACAGTAGGCTCCGAGCACTGCTATGACAAAGGGAATCAGAGGAGGAAGAGTCCCTTCCACTGCATAGACTGCCAAGAGAGCCGAGGCTGCTGGCATGGCGATGTCCATGGGCGCGAGCGGAGGGCGTAGCAGCTCGATATATGCTCTGAAGCTTGAGAATCCTTGGTTTGTCATTTTATTCAAATTTCCCTCAGGGGTTCATTCTTCGAATTCCATGCTCTCAGATTACGCCTGAAAAGAGATCCAGGTGATCCCCGGGCCGGGTCAGATAATCCAGCCGGCCATGCTCCTTGAGGAGAGGGTACATCTCTTTGCCTTTGGCCAGACCCAGCTGGGAAAGGGTTCTGCCACCTGGTGCGTCGGCCCGCCGCAGCTCAGACGCCTCCGGACAGCGCGGGTTCTTGATCCACCCATCGCGGGTAAAGAAATATGCCCCCCCTCCCTTCTCCTTTATGGGATCGTAGAGGGATGAGAAGTCCCTGGCCACGAAATTGGACATCTTGAGGATCTTATTGGATCGATTGATGGTGATATGCCCGTAATTGGGGGGAACCAGGACCTTATCCCCGGCAGCTGCATTTATGGCCACCACATCGGATAGGTCCTCATTCTGCAGGAGATAGAGCGCCTCGCCCTCCAGCACCTCATAGAGCTCAGGATAGGTGACGGCAGACCCCGGTGCCAGGGGGTGATAGTGACCTGCAGTCTTAATGTACTCGCAACCCATCATCCCTGGAGGGATTATGGTGATATCGTATCTCAAGTTCTGGTCTCGAAGCTTATCCCCGTCCGCCCGGCTCAAGAAGAGGTCGCGGAACATATAGTACAGCTCAAAGTTCTCTCTTCCCGCCAGCCAGCTCTGATCGAATATAACGTCTTTCATGTCAAAGAGCCTGCGAATATCAGGCTCTCTGGTCTTGCCGCCAAATTCTAGATCCATCTTCTATGCCACCGCTCTCCTTAGGACCTCCTGCATTTAAATGGTCTTCCACTGGCATTCGAGCAATGGAATGGAAAGACCAAAAGCAAAGCTAACGCTTTAGCTTGCCAGTCTTATCATTCAGGACCTTTATTTAAAGGACTCAGCAGGCATAAGGAGTGTTGATGGTGAAGTACTCCGTGAGCTCCTTTTTGAAGTCCACTATCACATCCACCCTCCAGTTTCCTGGAAGCCTGGCAACGTCGGTTCCCTTGATCTTCAGGCAGCTCCAGACGGGTGCCGCCCACATTCCCGTGAATCCGTCGATGGGCGGAATGGTGGAAAACGACCGGGCATAGGTCCTGCCCTCGGGCCAGTACCATCTCCACTCCACAGTATGCGACTTTGAGTCCCGCCAGATAAGCAACCATGAGACGGCCTGCTCATCATCGGTGGTAAATGTGGTTGTCCTGTATAGCGGCATGCCGCTATCGGTAATATCCTTGGCTATGGTATGCTCGCTAAGGGGAAAGAACATAGGATGGGATGCCAGAGCCCCTCCGCCCATGAGCAACAATGCCAACGCCACTAAAGCAAATACTCTCGTTCTCATTACCACTCACCATAACTTTGAAAGCTTTTCAAACCCCAATAGTATATTAATCCATGTAGCATAAAAAGATAACGATTGGATGATAGAGATAAAAGATGGTGTCAGGCAATTGTCAGAGAGTCAGAGGCCTTATGCCCGATCTTCTGGCAATCTCTCGGGGAAGGTCCATAACATGATCCAAGCTATCGATCACATTTCCGTCGCTGGTCAGAACTATTCCCCTGGTTGCCTTTAGAAGGCGATCGACATCTGTGGCGGTTCTGGCTGTGCCGCAGAGATGGCGCTCTGCCATCATTCCACTTATCATCTCTGCCATCTCTCCGCTGCGGCTCATCTGCTGGTCCAGCAGCACCTCTGTTCGGGCGGGACCGGCCTGGGCCAGAAGATCAAGGATCTGGTTGAGGGCAAGAGCGGTGAGCGAGGAGATTTTGTAGCTCCTGAAGATCCCTCTGCTGTCTCGCAGGAAGCCGTCATCGCATGAATAGACGGGATGGCCTCCGAGGACGCTCTCGGTGGTGATAAGGACATTGTAGCCGTCAATGAAGATGACCTGATCCTTCAGGTCCTCCAACTTCTGCATCCTGGACCTTCTGATCTGAGCAACGTCCGATTTCACTATTACCCTCATCAGGATGAACCTCTCCTCGTCAGCCAATCGATGGTGATTGGAGATGAACCTGACCGCAGAGTCCTTGGGGTAGCCCCGGTCCACCAGATACCTCGCTTCCTCCAGGGCTTTTGCCGTTTTTGCTTTTATCGCTTCTCTATTCCAGCCTTCGCCGACAGTCTCACATCCTGGTACAGATCCCGACCATACGAGTCCACTGCCACCACCATCGGACCAAGATCTTCGGCCTCCAGCTCCCAGATGGACTCCGCCATCCCCAGCTCTGGGAAGTGGACAGCACGAATCCGAAGCTGTGATGCAGCCGCCGCACCGCAACCTCCTGGATAGGCAAGATAGACTGCTCTATTCAAGAACGGCTCTCCTGGAAGGCCTCCTTTGCCGATTATGGCCTTCACCCCTAAAGCCAGAATCTCCTCGGTATAGCGCGCCATTCGGCCGCTGGTGGTAGGCCCGGCAGAGATGACAGAATCATCCTGAATGATGGGGCCGCAATGATAGAGCGCCGCTCCCTCTAAAGGTACCGGGCTGCCCTGGCGGCGGATCAGAGCATGGGCTTTGTCCCGAGCGGTGAACACCTTGCCCTTCAGAAATACTATATCTCCCGCGTTCAGCTTTTTCACATCCTCCTGGCAAAGGGGGGTCTGGAGATGAAATACGGTCATAAAATCACCTCGGTAGCGCTTCTGTTTGCCCAACACTGGAAGTTTATGGCCACCGGCAGGGAGGCGGTATGGCATAGCGCCTTCTCGATTCTCAGGCCGAGGACGGTGGTGTCCCCGCCCAGGCCCATGGGGCCGATGCCCAGGCTGTTCAGCCTCTTCATGAGGCTCTCTTCAAGCCTCTGCCTTTTCATCTCTTCAGGCGAGCTGGTATGGGTGATGCAGCAGTCGCCTCTCAGGGAGGATTCCCAAGAATATTGCTGGAGGCAGTGCATATTGAGGAGAGCGTGCTTGGCCAGCCGGGCGGCCAGATCGAAGCTGCCGCCGATCCCTATTCCCAGGAACAGGGGTGGACAGGCATTGGCTGCTCTCTCCCTGACCGCATCGACGATGAACTCCATTGGGTCGTCTGCCGGATTGAGCATCATGACGAGGCTCATGTTCTCAGATCCCGCTCCCTTGGGAAAAGCGGTGATGCTCAGGCTCTGGCCACAGGTCCGGTCCAGGATGATGTCCGGCATCCCGGGACCGGTATTGTCCTTGCTGTTCTCTCTTGTTAGGGGATCGACTGCATTGGGCCGGAGAGGTATCTGGGATGTTGCTCTCCTCACTCCTTGAGCTATGGCCTCACGGAGATCGAAGTCCAGGATCAGATCCTGGCCCATCTGAACATGAAATATAGCAAGGCCCGTGTCCTGGCAGATGGGCAGGCCTCTTGATCCGGCAAGGTTAACATTGTCCAGCATGAACTGGAGCTGAGAGCGGGCCAGGGGATTGGTCTCCCTTTCAAGCCCTTCTTTTATTCTCTCCAAGACCCAGGGAGGAAGAGAGGTCTCAGCTCGATATAGGGCGCGAACGGTGGCATCTGTCACCTGAGAGCTAGTTATCATCTGATTCTCACCCATCTTTTACCCTTCCAACTTCTTGCCCTTCTTTCCCGGCTCGATCTTAATGGGTTTGGACTGCTCGGGAAGAACAAGCCGGGTGACCTTCCCTAAAGCTCTCTCCATGGCATCCTTATGCAGGTCTCCGGAGGTGTGGATGCCCCCTGGACCTCCCCTCACTGCGCGACATGGGTACTGCTGGCAGAATAGGCCGGTTAGGGACGGTGCCTCAGCCACAGTCTTTCCCACTATGTCTGTGGCGGCATGCCATGTCGCTCCGCAGGGGGAGCCGCGCAAGACGCGCACGCCGCTGATCTTGCCGTCCTTTGTCT
>DAIO01000149.1:0-11482 GCA_002498745.1 Methanosaeta sp. UBA533
TCATGACTTCTACCCATGTCAACTACCCCGCCCTGAAGGACGGGGCTTGCAACTACGTTGATATTGTGTCGCGTTTGGCTGGTTGACATTGCAGCCTGCTACGGTCAGATCTACTGAAGGCAGCGATGTTTCTGGACGCATTCAAATCCGCATCTATCTGGAAGCCACAACTCTTGCAGTTGAAGGTTTTACCATCGCGGTTTTCTTTTTTCTTAAATCCGCATTTGGAACAGGTAAGAGAAGTATATCTTGGATTTATAGCCACTACCTTTTTACCGATTGCAGCAGCCTTATATTCTACAAAGCCTCTGAGTTCTGAGAAGCTCCACTTACCAAGCTTCTTATTCTTCTTACCATTCCTGATATTGGTTAAATCTTCCAGTGCGATTACATCATATGGTTTTGATACTATCCAATTTGCGATTTGATGATTAACGTCCCTTTGAAACCGTCTCTCTCGACCTGAAAGCATTTGCAGCTTTCTTTTAGCGGATCGAGTGCCCCTGGACTGAAGCTTTGATCTCAAATACTGATATTTGCCCTTGGTTGCTTTGACCGGGCCAGATTTCCAAAATGTGTTATCACTACACACCGCGATATTATTGATTCCAAGATCGACCCCCAACCGATTATCACCTGTAGTTAGTTCTGGCTCTGGTTGCTCCACTTGGACATGGAGGTAGCAAGCGTTCTTCGCTATCTTAAGTTGTGCATTGCTGATTCTCCAGGTAGCATATTTTTGATAGTATGCCGCCAACTGAAAATCATATCGCAGCCTGCCAAACACAGTAGTTAACTTGCAGTACCCAGATTCTAGGAAAACTTTCATTGTCCTCGCATCGAATCGTACTGCTCCTAATTGATGCTTGAATGGCCTTGTCTCAAACTTGAACCTTTTCAGCATATCGCTGGCTTGATCTCTGGCAGTTTGAATGAGTGCCGAAGGCAGCGTAGGATACTTCTCCCGGAGGTCTTGGTATGTAGCTTTATTGAGTCGGGTCTTATTGTAATCATGTACAGCGAAGCCGTAGTCTATGACATCCTGACAGGCAGCATTCCAAATACGTGCTGTTTGCAGGAGTTCATTCGACTTATCGAGCTTTATTTTAAGTGTGCGGTACATGTTATTAGATAGTTAATACCTTTATTAGATCTATAGTTTTTGGTAATTTCGCAAGGGTACGATTCATCCGCACCTAAAGGATGCGGTCTTCTTACCCATTGACCCATCTAGATAAATGTTATAGGAGTATGTGAATAATGTAGCTTCCCGGATGGAGGCGATGATAGGCGGTCATATAGAGCCCGATTTTTTTGTGTCTGATCGGTCCGGCCCAAAGGTTATCTGCCTGGAGGGATAGAATCGGTGATAGAATAGTTGATGGAATAAGCGACGTGGAGGTCTTTCATGCATCAGACTCATATGATAATCGACGGGGAACAGCTCCCCATTTCATCCCATAGGGTGGAGACGATTTACAATCCAGCAAACCAGGAGCCTGTAGCCCTGGTCTCAGCAGGCACTCGCCAGGATGCGCAAACGGCCCTAAAGGCAGCCGAAAAGGCATTTCCTATCTGGGCTGGGACCTCCAGCGAGAAGAGGGCAGAGCTATTGCATTCTGCTGCAGATCTGGTGCGAGAGAGGGCGGAGTCCATAGCCCGACTGCTGACCCAGGAGCAAGGAAAGCCCCTGAAAAATGCCCGGGCGGAGATCCTATCATCTGCCGATATCCTGGACTATTATGCAGAAGAGGGCAGGAGGAACATCGGGGAATGGCTGGCCACATCCCGCGGCAGGAGCATTGTCCTCCGCCAGCCCGTGGGCGTCGCTGCCCTCATCACCCCCTGGAACTATCCGGTGGACCTTCTCTCCTGGAAGGTTGGGCCGTGCCTGGCGGCGGGCTGCACTTTTGTGGCCAAACCGCCAAGCTGCGCTCCCGTCGCCGCCACGGAATTCGTTCGGGCTATTTCTGACGCCGGTCTTCCTGCAGGAGTGGTCAATGTGGTCCACGGTCCGGGTGGAGAGGTGGGAGCTGAGCTGGTGGAAAATCCCATCTCCAGGAAGATCGCCTTCACTGGTCAGACAGAGACAGGACGATGGATAATGGCCCAGGCTGCCAATCAGATCAAGCGCGTCTCACTGGAGCTGGGAGGGCAATCGCCCTTCATTGTCTGTGGCGATGCCGATATCGAAAAAGCTGCTGCCGCCTGCGCCCAGCGGGCCTTCTCCAATATGGGGCAGATCTGCATCAGCGTCAACCGGGTCTATGTGGCAGAGGAGGTGGCAGAGGAGTTCACCGATAGACTGGTCCATCAGACCGAGCGGCTGCGGATCGGCAACGGCCTGGAAGATAATGTGGACCTGGGGCCGATGTTCAGCAATGAGCAGCGTGAGAAGACCAAAGAGCATATGAAGGACGCCCTTGATAGGGGAGCAGAGCTCCTCTTCGGCGGCCGGGAGCCGGAGGGGAAGGCATTCGAAAAGGGCTACTTTTTCCTGCCCACCGTCCTGGATCGGGCCGACCACAAGATGAAGATCATGAGAGAGGAGACTTTTGGCCCAGTAGCTCCGATTATGAGATTCGAGACCGTTGACGAGGCCATAAAGCTGGCTAACGACTCGAATTACGGCCTGGCCGCATACATATACACTAGCGACATCGCCACAGGCATTCAGGCAGCAGAAAGGCTGGAGGCGGGTGGGGTGGGGGTTAACATAAACAATGTGATGGACTATCAGATGCCCTTTGGTGGCTGGAAGGAGAGCGGCATCGGCCGGGAGCTGGGGCACTATGGCCTGGAGTCATTCCTGGAGATAAAGCACATCCGCCTGGGGATTTGAAGAGGGGATGAAGCAAACGGGCCCCTTTGCCCGATCAGATCCAATCGCTCTTCTTTTCGATCGCCAATATCAGACCTGCCACCTGGTCCGGGGTCAGCTCTTCAGGCCGCATATTGATCAGAGACTGGTCCAGCTCGGCCAGAGTAATCTTATCAACCCCGTATGCTGCCAGGCCTTTTTTTACCTTCTTGCGCCTGTTTCTGAAGAGAATATCCGCCAGCCTCATAAAAGCCCTGGGATCCACCTGAGGCCTCTCTGTTCGCGGGCGGAGCCGGACTATCGCCGAATCTACATCGGGAACCGGGCGGAAGGCCTTTCTGGAGACGTTCTGCAGGATCTCGATATGACTGAAAAAGCCGGCGACCATCCCCAGCCGACCGTAAATTTTGCTGGCAGGCTCGGCCTTCAATCGCTGGGCAAACTCCTTCTGGAACATCAGCACCGCCAGGTCAAAGGGCCGGCTGAGCAGACGGTAGGTGATCTTGCTGGAGATATTGTAGGGAAGGTTGGAGACGATCTTATTGTACTGGGGCAATCGAACAGTCAGAGCGTCGGCATGTATAACCATCACATTTGGGGCCATATTACATAGACTGGCCGCCAGATCGGGATCGATCTCCACTGCATACACCCGGCCGGCGCGGGCAGCCAGCTCTCGTGTTAGGATGCCTTCCCCGGGCCCGATCTCCAGCACCCAATCCTCCGGCCCAAGATCGGCATGGCTCACGATAGAATCCACAATCGAGCGATCGATCAAAAAATGCTGGCCCAGTCTCATCTTATGCGAGGCATTGTGGTAAAGACCCGGTACTTGATCCGGTCGTCCATCAATTCGTCCTCTATGCGCTTGGCTATGAGCTTCTCTGGATTGTGCAGGCCTTTCACTCTCTCCACCAGGTCGGTAAAGCTCTTGAAGGAACCCTTCTTGCGCTCGTTGAGCACCGACCACATGAGCTTCTTGCCTATGCCCGGCAGGAGCTCCAGGGCGTGCATGCGGGTGGTGATGGGGCCGGCATCATTGAAGTAGCGGATGAACCTGAGCTCATCCTCCAGTACCACGGTCTGGATGACAAAAGGCAGCTCCAGCTTGGCGCTGTTGGAGAGCTCTGAGTAGTCGATCCTGCGGTTGACATGATCGATCACATCACGGCTACCACTGCCGATATACACCCGGGCTCCAGCTACAGGGACCACTCCCTCTTTGGGAGTCATCTCCATGAGCACAAAATTGGTCTCACCCACCGCCTGAACCAAAGGCTGCTTCTGATAGGTTCTACTGTCCGGAGTGCGGCCATAGGGGAGATAATCGAGAACCCTAGCTATCTCTTCTCTCTTCGGCGGTCTCCCCTCAGGCATGCGCCTTACCCCCTGAATGCAATTTCTAAAATATTGCTGAGCTCTTCCTCGCTGAGATTGAATCGCTCCTTGGCGTAGATCGCCCTCAGCTCATCCTTGGTGACGGGCCTGATATCCGCGATCTTAACCGCTATGGTCCTCGTCATCTTCTCCATTTTCATAAGCTCAGCTACCATTGCCGTATTCTCTTCTGCGCTGCCCTTGGAAAAGAGCTCAGCATGCCTTATCGCCCGGCGAAGCTCATAGCCCAGCTCCTCTTCATCAGCTCGCTTCTCTCGAATCTGGTCGAGCATCTCCTTGACCTCCGCCAGGGTCAGGAATTCCTCTTCCAATACACTCTTGACAATCATCTTATTTTTGCGCCTTAAGATGTTCAGGCAGTGTGATCAAGGTCTTGGTGGCATCGCCATCTGTGACCTTCAGGACGAATGCTCTGCCCCTTTTTCCAACCACCTCAGCCGTCTTCCCATGGAACCTGGGGTGAGGCATGCCCTTATGTATGCTGGGATCGATGAGCACGTGAACCTTTGATCCCGTATCGAACTCTTGAATAGCTCTGACAACGGGAGATATTCCACTGCTCCTGACAGTCCTGCTCAGCTTGTCTCTAGACTTCTTCCGCATTCCGTGATGATGTGCCATCTGATTCTCCACCTACATCCATTACATCTAGCTCTTCAACGACCGCGTCCACTCTTAGGATCTCCGCGAGGTTCGGCTGGGTTCTGCCTCCATCTCCGGAGATCAGCTCCTTGATGTAAAGACCGCTGTCGCCCTTTACATTTATGCGAGCCAGATTACCCACTACCTCAATAAGATCTGCGCTATAAACCTTCCTCACCCTGAGCTTATCTGCCCTTCGGTGAGACACCCGAGTTGGCGTACGCTGATCGACCTGTCCAACTAATCTCTTCAGGCCAGATTTAAGCTTTTCTTCTGCGACCTCTGCCCCCAGCCTGACCAGGGCGGAGTAGGTCTTCAGAAAAGTGGCCTCTTTAAGCCGTTCAACCATAGCGGAATACGCCACATTAAGCTCAATAACTTCTACCTTGCCCTCTGCATGACGATTGATATTTTCTTGCAGCCCCGCCAGGTCGATGGTCCTTATCCGCGGCCGGACGGCCTCTACTATGAACGGCCTGCCGCTGCCCAGCATGCGGGCGTCGATATCCTCTCGACCGGCTCCGTGAAAGACGGTATCCTCAGCCTCTGCCGCCTGGATCACCGCTGGCCGGATGAGCTCGTCTACCGACTCCTGGTACATGCGGCCCGTGCCGTTGCATCGTGGGCAGCCCCGGCCACGGCACTCGCGACAGGGCCAGCGGGTCTGGGGAATCCCCCGGATGAGCTTTCTGTAGCGGCCGCGGAGGAATAAAGAGGCCACCTGAAGTTCCGCCTCGCCTTTCTCCAGGTTCAGGTGGACAACCATATCCGGATTTTTCAGGTCGAACTCCTTTCCAGTGATCGCGGAGAGGCGTTTGCCGACCTCCCGGTTCAGCTCTGACTTGAACGGCTCGGCATGGCGAGAGCCGCCGTCCGCGAGGAGGAGCTCCTCGTTCTCTGCAAGAAGGCCTGACACTTTTGTGCCCACCAACAGGGTGGAATACTCCCAGCCGGCAAGGGCGGCGGCTGCCCGCTCTGCCCACGCATCGAGCATTTCTGGCGATATCTCTCCCAGGCAGACGGTGCAGCGAACGTCCTTTTCGCTCTTGCGGCCCAGCTTGAGCCGGGCTGACTGGAAAGAAGGCGCCAGATCTTCCAGCAAAGATATGTCATCCTCTGCGGAGGCCTGCATGGCCAGGACGGTCTTTATAGATCGACCCCGCTCAGCATTGGTAAGGCCGGTGGCCAGCATGGCAAACTGCCTTCCCAGGCAGCTGTCACAGATGGGACCCAGGCGGACGATCCTCTTGGCCGTCTCCAGGATATCATCATTTGGGTTCTCCAAGACTTCTTCACTCATAATGACTCTTCTTTTTCGAAAGATCAAGCTACTGCTTTATTCATTTGCCAATAGGATGGTCATTCGCCAATATATTCACTCAGGAAGTCGAATGGAGCGGCTCTGCCCTTGGCCAGCTGCCAGGCATCATATGAGCAGAGGATGACGGCCACGATCCATCCCAATCCAGCGCTCATGGCGCCTATCAGGAAGCTCAACAGGAAGAGGATTATTCCTCTCCTGGGGTAGCCCAGATAAATGTGGCCCAGTCCTGCAATGAGGAGGTTCAATATAACCGCAAGTATTGCGCTCTTTGAATTGATCATACAGCATCTCCAGATGATATTTGAATATTCGTTGAGCCTGTATTATCCGCAATCTGACATAAAGGCATTGGTATCCAGCAGCCAGTTCGTGACCACTATGCAATGGTCAGCGTGCAGGCTGGTCGGCCCGAGGGCAACCACCTCCGCCCCGGCAGAGGCGAGGAGCAACTCCTCCTCCGCAGTCATTCCGGTGTGGTCTCCCAGGACGAATGCCATCTCCCTCTCCAGGGGCTCATCCTTCAGGCAGCGGAAATCCCTTCCATCCTCCCTCAGGTACACCAGCCGGACCGATCTCTGCTTCAGATCCTCCAGCAGCTTCTCCAGGTCGCCGGTGCGGACGAATATGCCCGAGGTGGACATGGCCCATTCTGGCGTGGCCTCTACTGCCAGGGCCTTTTTGAGGAGAGCAGCAGTTGTTCTCTCATCGGGATTGAGGTGGCGGAGGGTTTCGCCCACCAGCCGGATGGTCTTGGGGATCTCTCCGCCGAGCAGTACCAGGTACACCAGAACATCCTTTCTGATGCCGTGAGAGAGGACAAAGGCGGCAGTGACGGAGCGGCAGAGGATGTCCAGGCGGCCGGAGGTGCCGGGGATATCCTCTAAAGAGAAGTTGGGCTGGGTGGTGGCCTTGTGGCCGACGACGACGAATATGCGCATTTATCTATCTCCATTGATTCGCAACAGGTTATACATCCACAATGCATCCTCAGCGCTGCCATCCTCGTAGCCCAGTCTGACCAGGTCGGCAATACCTGTGCCCTGAGCGGCCAGGATTATAATAAGCATGGAAAGCATCAAAATTATATTTTTCCGTGACATCCTTTTTCACTGGGACTAAGAGGCATGGGCCACTTTATAGCTTTTGACCTCAATGGTCCGGCCTGGGATGCTGGCTGAAAATGCCTCAAGCTCATTTTCTGCATATGACTGTACGGTGGACAAAAGATGTTTTTGCCTCTTAATTCCCCGAATATCCGGCCCAATTCGACCATTGACGAGACCGAAATCGTCATATAATATAATCATAGAGACTGCTCAATTGGCTTTCAGAGAGTCTGTGTGATAAGGGCCTTGGAGTGTGGTTAGTACGAAATCCAATGATATGAGTATAATATGCCATAGATTGATCTCATGCATAACGATTGCAGCCTTCCTGATCCAGGCAAATGCTGTCGCTGCCGATCCCCTCGACCCAGGCCAGCTCGGAGAATCGATGTCTATGC
Source organism: Methanosaeta sp. UBA533 (assembly GCA_002498745.1). Classification (GTDB taxonomy): domain Archaea; phylum Halobacteriota; class Methanosarcinia; order Methanotrichales; family Methanotrichaceae; genus Methanothrix. The sequence goes on from DAIO01000149.1 coordinate 7,690, forward strand.
CCCTGCCCCAGGAGCTAATATTAGAGGCAGTGAACGCGGGAGTGATAGCAGATTCAGATTCGCTTGACCAAACCGATAGCAGCAAGACATCTCTTTCCGTCAGGCCTAAATCGGAGGCAGAGGCAGTAAACTCTGCCCACATTAATGTTACCGGCAACTGGCTCCTCAATCTGTACGGCGCATCCTTAGAGCAGATGGAGCTATATCTCTTCCAGAAAGATGATGCGATCTTAGGCCAGGGAACGATAATCAGAGGAGAAGGGAGACAGAATGCTACCGCCAGCGGATCAATATCAGGGGATGAAATAAGCCTGGTTGTGGTTCCCGCAGGAGCTTTAGACATGTATCAGCTCAATTTATCAGTATCCACCCTGGGAAAGGGGAGCTATACTGCTTATATGACCAACGGTAGTAGCCGGTCTGGGGAGCTTGAATTCACCGCCAACACCAATATATTCAAGCCTGTATCGCATCAGCCATCGGATAGGGTTGATGCAACGCCTGCACCTGTGCAGCTTTCTGGATCAGCAGGTAGCGACAAGAGGATAAGCTCCAAGACATCCATCGGCATGATGGATGGTGCGGGATCTACGAGCCAGGCCTCATCCAGCTCTTCGTTTTGAGCCAGCCAATGCAGATGAGACCGAGCGCTATGCTCGCGTCTTGCCGCCCTGCAAGGCGATCCCATGATCCCATCCAAAAGAATAATTAACCTAATAGGCAACTATTTCCTCTTCAACAGGAGTTCAAGATGATTCGCATAATATCCCTGGACATGGATGGCACCCTGGTAAATTCGAGGTTTGTGGACAAGGTCTGGATGGAAGGCATGCCCAGGCTTTATGCCGAGAGGTCGGGATTGGACCTTCCCGCGGCCAGAGAATACGTGATTGGCGAGTATATGAAAATCGGCAGCGATCACCTGGAGTGGTACGACCTCAAGTTCTGGATTGACAAGTTCGGCCTCTCCATAGGCAAAGAGGAGATTTTAGAGCTCTACGAGGACGAGATCGAGGTATATCCCGAGGTAGAGGAGGTGCTGGAGCTCCTTTCCGAGAACTATGAGCTGGTGGTGACATCCAATGCCGCTCGGGAGTTCATCGACATAGAGCTGGACGGCCTGCAAGGCTATTTCCGGGAGGTCTTCTCTGCAACCAGCGACTTCCGGGAGGTTAAGAAATCGCCTCTCCTCTATGGCGCCATCTGCGCTCATTTGGATGCCAGGCCCTTTGAGGTTCTGCATATCGGCGACCACTACAGCTATGACTATGAGTCCGCTTTGGATGCCGGCCTTGATGCCCTCTTCCTGGACCGCAAGGGCGAACGCCAGGGCCCCGAGGTCATAGGCGACCTGAGGGAAGCAGTGGAGCTGATCGGCGGGTGCGCATGAGGGCTGACATTTTTTGATGCCTTTCAAGGCCGCTCTGGCGGCACCACCTGCCGGATGGAGAGAGCGGCCAGCAGGCTGAATGCCCCCAGATAGAGAAAGATGGGAACAAAATTGTCGCCATTCAGATCCAGCAGGTATCCGGAAAGGGTGGGCCCCAGTGGTCCGGCGAGAAATCCGTAGGCTGCAAAGGTTAGCCCGAATATGGCACCGAAATGGTCCAGGCCGAAGCAATCCGCCACCAATGGAGCAGAGACGGAGAATAAGGTGCCAAAAGAGAGTCCCACCACCGCGGCCAGGATTGCCGATGTAGGCAGATCTCCTGCCAGGGGAAAGAGAAAGTATGCGAGGCCCGCAGCCAGGAAGGCCAGGCTCATGACCCTCCTTCTTCCCAACCAGTCGGAGAAGTATCCGCTCGCCAGCCTCCCGGTGCCATTGGTGAGGTTGAAGGCGGTGAGAATGAGAACCGCACCCTCCAGAGGAAGGCCCAAAGATAATCCATAGTCGGTGGAGAGGACGGTCATGGAGACTCCCGCCGCTCCGGCCAGGATCCAGGTTGTCCAGAGAAACCAGAAGCTTCGGGTGTGGAGGGTCTCGGATACTGTGAGAGATCGCCTCTGCTCATCCTTATCTATCTCATTCCCCTCTCTTATTTGCCGCTTAAAGGCGTCCCTAATTTCGTTTTGCCTTTTTATCGTCTCATCATCCCGCTCACGGGCGAAATATGCGCCCAGCAGGCCTGCAGTCAGAGCAAGAACTGCCAGGACCAGGCTCATGTTCCTGTAGCCGAATGCATTCAGCATCAGGCCGAATACTGGTGACATGATGGCCGCGGCCAGACCAAATACCATGCTCACCGTTCCCGAGACCAGCCCCTTCTTCTGAGGGCACCACTGTTGCACCAGAGTGAGGGCGGGGATGTAGACAAAGCATGAGGCTGCGCCGTTGAGAAAAGCCCAGGCATAGACCATGGTTATCGAATTTGCAAAAGCGGCGAGGATGCAGCCGCTGGAGGTGAGGAGGATTCCCAGAATGATCATCCTCCTGATGCCATATCTCTCCTGCCAGCGGCCCACCAGAAACATGAAGATGCCCACGGCAGAGAGCATGAAGAAGATGGTAGCCCCAGTGGCCCCGCTGCCAACATGAAACATCTCCTGCCATAGGGAGGCCATCACTCCGGGAAAGCCGAAGGTGAGGGCGCCCGGCCAGAAGATAGCAATGCAGCAACCGATTATAGCCAGGGCTCCATCCCTTTCTCCGTTATTTTGATTCATGCTCTATTGCAGCCAATAGATCTGCCGGGCATTGCTACTTCTTTGCTCCCTTCTCAGGGATTACCTTGCAGACTGGCCCCTTGAGATAGACATACCAGTAGAGCGCCGCCACGAAGAGGGCCGCACCCACAATATTGCCCAGCGTTACTGGAATAAGATTGGTGATAAAGAAGTTGTACCATCCCATTCCACCGGCGAGGTTGGTCGTAGCCACTCCAGCGGTCGCCAAATTAGCGGCGATGGCCGGATCGTTGGCGGCGAAGATGCCCAGGGGTATGAAGAACATATTGGCCACGCTATGCTCAAAGCCGATGGTAACGAAGGCCATGATGGGGAACCAGCAGGAGAAGATCTTGCTTATCACGTCCTCTGAGCTGATGGCCAGCCAGACGGCGAGACAGACCAGCCAGTTGCAGCCGATCCCTCGCAGGAAGGCGGTGCCGAAGTCCAGGCCACATTTGGTGTTGGCCACGGTTGCCGCCCAGCCCGCCCAGGGGAGGTTATCGAACAGTCCGCACTGGTAAGCAAGGAAGTAGGCGACGAAGACCGATCCCACCAGGTTGCCTATGTAGACGAGCGACCAATTCTTGAATAGGCCTACCAGGCGTGCCTCGCCGTTCAGGACGCTGATGGGGGCGAACATGCAGTTGCCCGTAAAGAGCTCTGATCCAGCGATGACGACCAGCATCAGGCCCACGGGGAAGACCGCACCGGCGGCGAACTTAACCAACCCCCCTGGAAGAGCGATCTTCCAGATCTCGCCGTCTGGGCCGGTTATGGTGCCATTGGAGAGGCCTCCAGCCACAATCTCGCTCAAAAGGGCTCCAAAGGCTATGTAGGCCCCGGCCAAGAAGCCTAACACCAGCAGCTTCTGCCAGGTCATATTGCATTTCGTGCATCCGGCAGCTATGGCTGCCTTAGCGATATCAGCGGGAACTTTGAATGATATGATCTCTCCCTCCTGGACGGGCGAATGCAGCCTCTGGAGCAGAAACATGCTTCATCCCTCTATGTTTCTCTCCTGAGAAGCTGCTCATTAATCGCTCGCAATGGTGGCCACTCCTTGCCGGTATATCAGGTAAAAGCCTTGCGGTTGCAGCAGATCTGCTATTGAGATCTATCATCATTT
>DAIO01000168.1:0-22809 GCA_002498745.1 Methanosaeta sp. UBA533
TATATATGAGGATGTGATAGATGGGATTCAGGATCAATAATATAACCACGCCAATCGTTGCCCATCTCTTAAAAGATCCTCCGTTCCTATACAGCCAGGCTATGCTGAATATGGCTGGGTAATAAAAAAATCCGATTTCAACATGACCTATTAATAAGCGAATGGCTGCCCAAATCAGCATAGAGGATAATATCGATATAACAAATGCCGTCTCTCTTTTATACCTTACATTTGTATTATATATAAAACTAATCAAAAACAAAACAAGGAATGCTAACAGAATGAAATACTTAATATAGCCATAGAAATTTATAGATCCTGGGTATTGAATATACATGTCTCTTATAATGTTATCTTTAATATTCGTAGAAAAATAGGCTAATAAGAACTTATCCAGCACAGACATAGTGAAGGATTCGGGCGATTTCAGAGCATAAATAAAATTATCGTAGACGAATTCTGTGAGACCCATCTCAATAATTATCAACAAAGTGAATAATTTTATCGATTGGCTCTGCCTATAATCAGGTTTATACCTATTTAAATATGCAGGATTATTAAATAACATTGTATAAACTATATATGAGGACAAAAAGAGAAGATATGTGAAAATAACATCATATGATGTAAACACCAGGGAAATCCCTATCAATACGGTCATGAGGTGATATTGCCACCCGGATTTATCCTTATTATAAAAAGTTAATAAGAATAATATTAGTAGAGCAAAATATAATATATTTCCTACACCATGCGGCCAAAAGAAGATCCGTTGGGTCCCTGTGAATCCAGTCATCAATTCAGCAATCGATACCAAGCTAGCCAAAAAATAACTATTGGAAATCTTTAGCATCAGAACAAAAAAAAGCACTGCATAGGGTATGAGCTGAACTGGGGAATATAATAAAAAGCGGCAATTTTCATTTAATACCATTGCCAGCTCTGAACCCAATACATAAAATGTAGGAACGGTATTTCTGTATGCATCGAGCAGAACTCCCCTGTCAACCGTTTCATCTATTGCGCCTACTTGAAGCGGTGCAAAACCATCAATCGAGCTATTGAAGTGCAGGAGCAAATAGCAGCAGGAAATAGCAAATGTGATTAGATATAACTTCTTAATTCTCGAATCATTGAGGGCAATTGGCAGATTTAGCATATATGTGCTTCAGTCATATGATTCAAATTTATTCAATCAACGGGATTATTCAGCAATCTATGGGATATCTGCAACACTCTCTTCTCGATCTGCTTTTGATACGACATCTTTATGGCCTTTAGACAAGAAAAGTTAAATGAATATATAAAATTAATTGACCTTATGATAAAGACATCCAGCTTGTATGTGGTCAGTTGATCATCCGGAATTCTATCATGTAATGAACCAATCAGAAGGTGAGAATTTCCTTTAACAGGCGTGATTTCATCCGTTAAGCCATGCAACATGGCAAGCATCTTATTATATAAATATGCCATGCCATGTCTTGAGGCAAAGCCGAATGTTAGTATTTCTGTGATCAGCAAAGAAGGACCAAGCAGCAACAAACACTCTCGGGAGAGGTATTTTCTCAGAATTGTGTATCTTCCTTTCTCTAAATGGTATAGTTTTTTAGGTGACATTTTTAGAGTATAATCGTGCTTGACAGTCGATTGAGGGATATATAGTATTTTGAATCCGTTTAAATTGGCTCTCCACGACAAATCAGCATCATCATTATACATGAAAAATCTCTGATCAAAACCGCCAAGGCTTAAGTAGAGATCTCGTCTAATTGCAAAAGAGCAACCAGAGAATCCGCTAACCCGCGTTTTGCAGAATGGCATATCAATGGGACATCCCAGTCCTCTGGTGAAAGTTAAGCCTGAGAAATGATTGATAGCGCCACAGGTATTGATAAGCTCACCGTCATATGTTAGGATTTTAGGAGTGGTGATGAGTTTATCCTCATTTCTTAATGGTTCGATGAGCTCTCTTAACCATCTCTCTTCCACAATGGTATCAGGATTGAGAATGACGATATATTTGCCAGATGCATATTTAACTCCTTCATTATTTCCTGCCCCATAACCCGCATTCTCCTGATTTTTGATCAGCCTGACATGGGGGTATTTTTCCCTCAGGATCTGGCAGCTATCATCTCTGGAATTATTATCGACTGCAATGATCTCATGAGGGTAGTCCTGCCTCATGATAGAGTCAATGCATGGCTCAATATATCGACTGCTATTGTAAAGGACTATTATTATGCTGGCTAATTCGTCCCCGTCTCCGGCGTGCCCTCTCATTTGTCTCTCCATAGTGATCCTCTTAGCTAGTCCGCCTCCTTGTTTTGCCTTCCCTGCGCCGTAAGCTCTCTTTTAAACTCGTGCATAACCCTTGAGAGTATATGGAGAACCATACCTGTGAGCGCGAGAAATGATCCCAGCAGCACAAGCAAGATCATTATTAAAGCAAGGCCGTATTGCAGGCTCCCTCCATGAGCAAAGGCTTGGAGGAATTCCAGCCCCATTAATATTCCTGCCGCCGCCATTGCCAATCCAGGAATGGTGAAGCATATTAGAGGCTTTCGCAGCTGCATGTCCTGTAAGACATTGATCAGTACCCTGAGTCCATGGACCACTGGGTTCTCTGAGGAGCAATTCACATCATAGCGCACCCCGATTTCTACCTCCCTGATGCGCAGGCCCGCAGAAGCAGCGTCGGCCAGCATCTCGCTCTCTATTGCCAGCCCCTTCTGTTCAAAACGGAATATCCCCTTGGTCCGGCCGGCAAAGGCCCTGAATCCGCTCTGGGTATCGGTTACTGATAGGCCACAGCCTATGTTGGTGGCCACATCCAGAACCTTCTGGCCCATTCGACGATATATGGGCGTATCTCTCTTATTGCCGTTGAGATAACGGCTGCCGTTGACCATATCCGCTTCTCCCTTTAGTATGGGACGAACCAGGCGTGGGATGTCAGCCGGATCGTGCTGCCCGTCGGTGTCGATGGTGACGATAACTGCATCGCCATTGAGGAAGGAGAAGCCAGTCTTGAGGGCCGCTCCCTTTCCCTGGTTCATTTCATGACGCAGCACCTGAGCGCCTGCCAGCGCTGCAACCTCAGCGGTTCGGTCGAGACTGCCATCATCTACTACTATCACCCGGTCAGCGAACTTGCGGGTGCGCAGGACGATGCTGCCTATTGATACCTCCTCGTTATAGGCAGGCAATATGGCTGTGATCTCCCCCACCAAAGTCTCCACCCATCCTTGCTATGCAACAATAATAATAAAATTGGCCATTACTGCATTACGATTCGACCAATTAATTCTATAATATTCTGGCAGCATAATCAGCTGACTATTGCAGGGCACAAGGAATATAAAAATGCTTTGGGCTATCATTTTCTGTAGCATAAGCTATTGCGCCAGTGCCTCTTATCATCGAATCAATTCAGCTGCTGGCATGGTCATATATACGATATTGATGCAGGTAATTATTGTATATATGATCGGGAAAACTGGATAAGTAGCTTGCTTTAATTCTTTTCATACCTATGATCTCACCTTACATACTCCTCGATCAGATCAAGACAGGTCGTATCCATGCCGCATTGCTGCAGATAGTGAGCCAAAAGGCTTGCCCTTTCGCTGGCCGGATGGTAGACCAGGAGCTTTCGGGGCGATATATGCTCTATCATCCTCATCAGTCCCCGAAAGTCCAGATGGTCGCTGAGCTGGATGGTGGGGTAATGACTATCCCTTCGCCCGGTTAAAAAGTACTTATTTCTTCCCGGCACCTGATAAAGGCTCCAGGGAGTGACCACATTAAAGCCGCTACCGTTAACCGGGGTCAGGGGTCCTGCCACCTCTTTCATCAATTCCCGTGTCAGGGCCAGGCACTTCTCGTCCATGCCGATCTCATCCTTGTAGCCCATGGCCCTCATCAGAGCCACTGCTCTCTGGGCTTTGCCGAAGGCATATGCACCGAAGCTAGCCCCCTCCTCCAAAGCCTCATAAAACCCGGCCAGATCATCCTCGAAGATACAGGAGGGATCATAGGGATCGCCATAGTTGGCCTCGGTGACCAGATAGTCGCAGCGAGGAAGGTGATGGTAGTCCTTAACATCCCCTGTGACCAGCACCTTCTCCCCGGTCTCCGTCTGCCAGGAGAAGGCAGAGGAGCCTATGGTGTGGCCGGTGGGATGGGTGTTAACCCTGACCTCACCCACCATGATGCTCTCGCCCACCTCAAAGGTTCGGCCCATGTACTCCCGGTCATAACGAATCTCCAGAGCGCGGGCCGTCTGGACGGAAGCCACCGCTCTTGGTGAGTTCATGGCTGACTTGCCATAGTGATCGCTATGGGCATGGGTGATGAGATAGGCATCCGGCTGGGTGCAAGCCTTGGGGGCGCGGCTGGTATCTATGGAGAATAGATGGGAATCGAAGCGAATGGCAAGGTGGGGCGCACAGCTGCCGCGGCTGTTGATCCTTCTGACTGGCTCAATTCCGCCCATCGATTTGCCGCCCTCCTGCATCCTCTTTGTCCCTCCTCTGCCCTGAGCTTAATCGATGCCGCTTTTTTCATAAGGACTCGTTGATGGCATCGGCCAGCTCCTTCTCAGAGGCGAGCCCCATCCATCTCTTGATCTCTACGCCATCTCTCTCCAGTATCAATGTGGGCACCACAAATATGCCCTTCTCCATGGCCAGGTCTCCCTCCCGGTCAACATTGATCTTTTTGAAATCAGCCACATCCTTCATCTTCTCGGCCAATGCCTCGAAGATGGGACCCTGCTGCTTGCACGGCCCGCACCAGTCTGCATAAAAGTCCATCAGTATTGGCTTTGTCATTATTCCTCCTCTTCACACATTATATCGAATTTGACTCCGATCTTAAATATCCTGCCCGTGGGGAGAACTAGCATCTTTCGCCCGGTGCTTTTTCTGATCTCCTCCAGCACCTCTTGAATGCGCTCCTCAGTTGCTGAGACGGTAAACCACATATTGTAGCCGCTCTCATTTGGCCGGAGGTAGTTATGAGAGACTTCTTGGTACTGATTAACGAACTCGGCCAAACCATCCGCTTCTTCTGTGGAGACCTGAAGAGCGGCCAGAATTCCGCTCCGTCCCAGCCTGCGCAGGTCGAGGATGGGGCCGATCCTCCTCACTAGCCCCTCTTTTTGCAGACCGTCCAGCCTTTCAATGACCTCCTTCTCCTCCAGGCTTAGGAGTCCTCCCAGATACTCGAAGGGTTTGGGAGTAAGAGGAAATCCCTCCTGAACCAGGGAGAGCAGCCGAAGATCGATCTCATCCATCCTTATATCTCCAGGCGGCATGAAGGATCGGACTGCAGATAATCCCCAGTCAGGGCATAGGCCCGGGCCCGGCAGCCGCCGCAACTTCGGGAAAACTCACACCGGCCGCATTTTCCCCGCAGCCTTCCCTCACGCAGGGCTTGAAGCTCGGGAGAGTTCTCCCATATCTCTATAAAATTCTTTTCCCTGACGCTTCCGACCCGGAGAGGAAGATAGCCGCATGGATAGACCTCACCCTTGCGGGATACGAATACAAACCTCCTTCCGGCGAGACATCCTCCGCTTCCCCTTCCATGGCCCGGCCTCTTCAGGCGGGCGTACTGGGGAGCGCAGGTGACCTGCACCTCCAATGTCCTTCGATCCATCTCTCCCTCAATCTGGCGGAGCATCTCCTCCTGTCGCTCGGGAGTGATGACGTCCTCCTCCCTTCCCCGGCCCGTAGGTACCAGAAAGAAGATGTGAAGCGCTGCTGCACCCAGCTTTTCCGCCAAGTCGAAGATCCGGATGAGCTCGGATTGATTCTTCTGGGTGACTGTGAAGTTGATCTGGAAGTCGACCCGGCCGCGGAGATTATCTATCCCCTTAATCGACCGCTCGAAGCTTCCCTGGCCTCGGCCAAGGTCGTGCATCGCAGCGTCTGCCCCATCCAGGCTGATGCTCACCCTGCTGACCCCGGAGTCGGCAATCTCCTTCGCCAGCTCCGGGGTTATCAGGGTTCCGTTGCTGGCCAATGAGACCCGGATGCCAAGAGATACGGCAAGCCTGATGATCTGAAATAGGTCGGGCCGCAGCAGAGGCTCTCCCCCGCTGAGGATGAGCATCGGCTTCAGGGGAGCAATGCTCTCTACGAACCTTTTGGCCTCATCTGTGTCCAGCTCGCCCTGGTCCGGCTCATGAGAGGCAGAAGCGCGGCAGTACTGACATGATAGGTTGCAGGCGGCCGTCAGCTCCCAGGCTATGATCAACATGTTGCGATCAGAGCATACTGCTTTTCAATTGCCGCCAATTTAAAGCAGTCCTTTCTTGACCAGCAGCTCGGCATTGAGTATGCTCGCACCTGCTGCACCGCGGACGGTATTGTGGCCAATGCAGATGAACCTGATTCCCGACCGGATCCTGCCCACAGAAATGGACATTCCGTTGCCTCGCATGCGGTCCAGCCTGGGCTGGGGCCGGTCTGGCTCGTCCTTGACTATGAGCGCCTTCTTGGGCGAGGTGGGCAGCTCTCCCAGGCCCGGATCGAAGTCCAGCATGGCCTGTCTCACCTCTTCTGGGGTGGGGTTATCTCTCATCTTCACCCAGATGGCCTCGGTGTGGCCGTCCATCACCGGAACCCGGTGGCAGCTTGCGCTTATGGTGAAGTCGGCGTTGATGATCCTCTCCCCGTCAAAATGGCCCAGGATCTTCTGCGGCTCAGTCTCCACCTTCTCCTCCTCCCCGCCGATATAGGGAATAACGTTCCCTAAAATCGCCATGGAGGGCACGCCCTCATAGCCCGCTCCGCTCACCGCCTGCATGGAGGCCACATGCACGCTCTCTATCCCGAACTTCATCAGTGGCTTGAGAGGAAGGGTGAACATGATGGTTGTGCAGTTGGGATTGGTGGTGAGGAATCCCTCCCAGCCCCTCTTCTCCCTCTGCACCTTTATTATGTCCAGGTGCTCGTGGTTGCACTCCGGTATGAGCAGGGGGACATCCTCCACCATGCGATATGAGCTGGTATTGCTGGCCACAGCACAGCCGGCAGCAGCAAAGGCAGGCTCTACAGACATGGCATCGGCGGCGGGAAGAGCGGAGAAGACTATATCAGCATCCACCTCTCTCGGATCGACATTGACCACCGTCATCTCTGCTATGTCATCGGGAAGCTCGCTCTCCAGACGCCATTTTGCCGCCTCGCGGTACTTCTTGCCCGCGCTCCTCTCCGATGCGGCAAGGCTGGTGAGCTCAAACCAGGGATGGCTCTTCAGTCCTTCTATGAAACGCTGTCCGACGGCACCGGTGGCACCTAAGACGCCTGCTTTGATCTTGGCCATTATAAATCACCTAAATTCTGATGGGGACTTAAGCTAGGGATGTATATATTTATTGTCCGGATGATGGAGCAAAAAAAGTTCTGGGTTTTTCGAGGGGGAGGTCACTGCCCCACGCAGGATTTCCTCTGAATGCCATAGCTTTTGGCGAACTCGCAGTTTACCTCCACCACCTCCTCATTGAAGTCCTTGAGGCTCTCCGGCACGCGGCCAAGAGCATCCGCCTTCTCCTGAGTATCGACGACTCTACCGTGGGGCACGAAACTGCCCTCCGCCAGAGTGACGCCTATGACTGCTGCCAGGTGGCCGACAAAGCATTTCTTTCCCAGGGTTGAGGCGTGAACCACGGAGTTGAAGCCCACAAAACACTCGTCTCCCATCAATATGGGTCCGTGAATGACTGCTCCATGGGCGATGGACACATTCTCTCCCAGCTCGATGGAGCTTCCCTTGAGGCCGTGAAAGACGGCGCTGTCCTGGATGTTGCATTCATCACCAATGATTATCGGGCTGGCTTCATCCGCCCGCAGGGATACGGACGGAGCGATATAGACATCTTTGCCGACGCGCACATCGCCTATGATCGTCGCCGACTCATCCACATAGGACGAGGAATGTATCTGGGGCATGATCTCAGTGCTATTCCATGAGGTTCTGCAATTGGCCTTGAGCATATTTACCACCTTTTCGCATTCTCCATTCACCTTAAAAGAGATTGCCATTAACGACGATTGCAAAAGGAGCTATATGTCATCGTAGATATTGATTAATATAGTGTCTCCTGAAGGTGCGTCATATTTTGATCATTGGAATACATGTCGAATCCGATTGTCAATAGTGCCGGCCATTTTTGCGATATGTGCAATATTATAGAGGATTCCGATTAACGTGATGTCGATGGTCCCCATAATGGAATCCGTCAATATTTTAACGTTCTCACTCCAGCTCTTGCCTCCTGAATCCCTTATTTTCCTCTTATTTTCCATATTTTTTCGACAGCTAAAGCTAAACCACCATTTTGCTCTTGGCTGAGGCCAAATGATAGACATTGAAAACGATACCCGTAATCATCATCTTGACTCTAACCCTTGGAATCGCTGTAACAGCGACATGCCCTGCTTTGCAGACACACTTGATGAAAGCGTAGAACCTCTCTACAGGCGATCTTTTGCTGGAGATCCGCTTGTTGCGCATTTCATCCTTGTAACTTAAAGGATGGCCTCGAGTGGCTTTTCTCATGGATGCGTCATATCCTTTTGTCTTCGCGCCAGAATATCCTTTATCCGCATAGCGAACTTCGCCTTCTTCTGCTAAATCTACTTGACTATCATGGACATTGGCAGCTGTAACCTCGATCCTTCTAATCAAACCAAATTTCTCGTCCATGGCATCATGCAGCTTGTAGCCGAAAAAGGATTTAGTCCCTTTCTTCGCCCATGCTCCATCTTTACTTCGCCTGGTCTTGGCTTCATCGCCACGAGGAGTATCTGCTTTGGCATGGCCAGGATCAGATGTTATGAACGTGGCATCCTGCATGATTCCCTTTTGCACCTTGAGTTTCATGGCATCAAGTTGCCTTTGCATCTCAGCCCATATTTTCTGGTCTGCACCGGTCTCAGCAAGGCGTTCTCTGAACTTCCATATCGTTGTGGAATCTGGAACAGTCTCCGTTGTGCCAAGAAACACTCTAAACGAGATGCGATCGGCAATTTCCCGTTCAAGCTGCTCATCGGATAGGCTGTATAGCTGTTGAATGAAAAGCGACTTGAGCATCACGATCACATCGAGATTCGGTCGGCCGCCGCATTCGGTATTGTTCCTGTACATAGCTTCAAGCGGCGGTCTGAAGCCTTCCCAATTTAGTCTACCCCCAATATCGACCAGCTTATCTCCAAGATCTTTGACCCGTTCGTATTCCAGACGAAGGGCAAAATCAGTGAGGTTCCTCATGTAACATTATATACTAACAATAGTATTTATAGTTATCGATTAAATGGGGTTTTTCGGAATTCTCTATAATCTATAATCCAGACAATTGCCGCTAATTTTAAATATAGGGGGTGGGAAAATAGATTCAAAGCCATTGAATAATCCTTCGAGGGTGATGGTGGGGATAAGGAGGTATTTATAAATCAGGGCATATATATGTTATCATTATCCTAATTTTTATTTTTTAGACTGTAAGGATTGAGAACAAGAATATTAATCAAATGGTGTTAAACTTATGTCAAATGATGTGAAGATATTTGGGATGCCACCTGAATCAGGAAGATGGATCCTGGTTTTTGTTGGCATATTAATCCAGCTCTGTCTGGGTGCCATCTATGCGTACGGCGTTATAAGAGTTCCATTGCAGAAGCATTTCACCGATGTCCTTGGATTGGAGGTCACAGCAATGGATATGACCTGGCCCTTTATTGTCTTCTTATTGTTGTTTGCACTGACCATGCCTTTAGCAGGTCCCTATATTCAAAAGATGGGCCCTAAGAAGGTCTGCACAGTTGGTGGAGCGCTTGTGGGAATTGGCTGGATCGCAGCCTCATTCTCCTCCTCACCGCTGGTATTGGCCGTTCTGTATGGTATTATTGGTGGTGTTGGAGTCGGAATCGCCTATGGCTGCCCTATTGCCGTCTCAGCACAGTGGTTCCCAGATAAGCGTGGACTGGCGGTGGGATTGACGGTATTAGGCTTTGGATTCTCTGCAGCCCTGATCGCGCCGATAAGCGATCTCTTGGTCGCAAATTATGGTGGGGTCATGAGCGCCTTGAAGATCTTCGGTATAGCATTCTTCATAATCACCGTGGTACTGTCCCAATTGCTGAAGGTCCCGCCTGCAGGATGGTGCCCGGCAGGCTGGACTGCCCCTGCACCAAAGCCTGGAGCTGCAGCAAAGGCGGACTTCATGCGCAGCGAGATGCAAAAGAATCCAAGCTTCTATGGTCTGTGGTTGTGCTATACTATTGGCTCCCTTGCCGGGCTCACTGCCATAGGAATCGCCAAGCCAGTTGGGCTTGAGGTGGCAGCGGGCGCAGGTATGGCAGCGGTGGCGGCCGGAGCTTTGATGACCAGCCTGACCTTCCCCTTCGCTCTGTGCAACGGCCTCGGCAGGCCCATCTTCGGCACACTCACCGACAAAATGACCCCGAGAAATACAGCGATGATAACCTATGTGCTCATCATCGTTGCATGCTTGCTGCTCTATACAAATTATACCTCAGTCACAATGTATACCATCGCCTTCGCCCTTCTCTGGGGATGCCTCGGCGGCTGGCTGGCCATCGCTCCTACGGCTACGGCAAGCTACTTCGGCATGAAGGACTACGCCAAGAATTACGGACTGGTTTTCACTGCTTATGGTATTGGAGCAGCGATTGGAGGCATAGTCTCAGCTCAGGCCAAGGATATAATGGGCGGATATCAACCGTTCTTCCTGATCGTGGCGGGGCTGGCGGTGTTGGGTATAATAGTCGCATTCGTGCTGATGAAGCCACCGGTTAAGGGATAGTCTCACTTTTTAAAACCAATTTTTTTATAATAAAAACTGAATATTTTTTTCCAAGATCTCTGATGCTCTAGTCCAGGTACTCAGAGAGCCTGGTCTGCTCTGCCAGGCACTTCTCTCCCGGAATCTGGACCGGGTACAGGCCGGTCAGGCATCCCATGCACAGGTTCTCCTTGGGTATCCCCACTGCATCCACCAGCCCCTCATGGCTCACATAGCCCAGTGAGTCGGCTTCAATTACCGCCTCCACCCCTGCAACCGTCTTATGGGCGGCGATCAGCTCATCCCGGCTGGCCATGTCTATTCCCAGATAGCAGGGGGCGAGGATGGGGGGGCTGCCTATGCGGACGTGCACCTCCTTTGCACCGGCCTTGCGGACCATGTTCACAATCCTCCGGCTGGTGGTGCCGCGCACAATGGAGTCGTCTACCAGGATAAGCTTATGTCCCTCGATGTTCGGTCGGATGGTGTTCATCTTCAGGCGTACCGCCGTCTCCCTCATGTTCTGATCGGGCATGATGAAGGTTCTGCCAATGTAGCGGTTCTTCATCAGACACTCCCGGTAGCTTATGCCGGAACGCTGGTGGTAGCCCACGGCCAAAGTTATTCCTGAGTCGGGAATGGGGGTGACGGTGTCAGCACAGGCGGGATGCTCTCGAGCCAGGTTGGAGCCGATGTTCACCCGCACATCATAGATCAAGCGGCCATCCATAATGCTATCCGGCCGGGCGAAGTAGATATATTCGAAGATGCAATGAGCCGGCCGGGTGGAACGGGCCAGTTGATAGGACTTCATCTCGCCGTTCCTTATCACTATCAATTCGCCTGGCTTGACATCCCTTATCAACTTCCCGTTTAGTGTATCTATGGCCACGCTCTCCGAGGCCACCATGAACCCTGAATCGATCTCTCCGATGCAGAGGGGTTTGATTCCCAGCGGATCGCGTAGCGCAAGGACAGTGTCCCCCCAGAGAAATACCAGGGAGTAAGAGCCCACGATCCTTCTCATCAGGGAGCGGGCTGCTTCCAGCAGGTCATAGTGAAGGAGCTCTTTGACAAAAATGTGAGCGATCACTTCGGTGTCTGAGGTGGAGTAGAATATGTCCCCTGCCTCCTCCAGCTGCTCTCTGAGCTGTGTGGAGTTGACCAGGTTACCATTATGGGCGGTGGCTATGGCACCGTCCTTATATTTTACTAAAAGAGGCTGGCTGTTCTCTATGCAAGATCGGCCGCTGGTCGCATATCGGACGTGGCCGATGCCAACATGCCCGCGCAGAAGGGCGATCTGGGCATCGTCGAAGACCTCCGAGACCAAGCCCATGGCCCGGTGGGTGCGAATGGATTTGCCATCATGCACGGAGATGCCAGCAGCCTCTTGCCCCCTATGCTGCAGAGCATAGAGGGAATAATAGATGGATTTGGCTGCGCCATTGGCAGTCTCATTCAATGAGATCCCTACAACGCCGCAGGCATCGTGCAAATTTCGCCTCTTTTGCTCTCTAGTAATCCGCCTTTCTCATCCACTTATGGCTTCTGAGCTTTGCTGAGTTGCCAAAGCCGCATTGAACGCAAACCTTTCTCTTGAAATTAAACGAGATGCTACCACATCGCCGGCATCTTATATGCGAGCTCTTGTGGCGCTTGCCCATTGAAGGAGTACCCTTGGTCATCTAAAACACCTCAAGGTGAAATATAAACTACATTGTCTCCGCGCACGATTACTGTACCGATGTTACGAGCAACCGCCCCTTCTGCTACTTCTTCCGTTTTGTCCATCACCAGGTTCATGTGGATATCATAACCCTGAAGCTCTCCCCGGAAAACCCTTCCGTCCTTGAGCTTAACTATGACGGGCCCATTCAGTGATTCATTCAGAATATCAAGCGGTCTCTGACCCATTAATCCTCTCTCCAGCATTGATAACCGCAAAAGGCTACGATTTCCAAACTTGCTCGTTGCATATTTAAACCTATCGGGATATCCACAGCATATGAAGATTAAATCCAGGCACCACCTCAAAGGAAGCGATGCCAAGAAGGTTGCAGCATGCATTGAGCCATTCCTGGATGACTCATCCGTCCTGCGCAAAGCATCCCTGGAGAGGGCGGTCAGCGATGACGGCGTTGACCTCATCTTCGTGAACGGCCGGCCTTTAATGATGATCGTGGATGATGAGCCCTTCTTCACCGTTCTGGGGGCTATTGATCTGGAGCCCAGCAAGAGACTGGTGGTGGTGGATTCAGGTGCCGTGCGGTTCGTGGTGAACGGGGCGGATATCATGAAGCCGGGAATAGTCTCAGCGGACCCGGAGATCGCGCCCGGGGACCTGGTGGTGATCGTGGAGGAGAGACATAAGAAGCCTCTGGCCATTGGCCGGGCACTGGTCGCCGGGACGGAGATGAAGGGGGAGGGGAAAGCGGTGAAGTCAATCCACCATGTGGGCGACCTCATCTGGAAGGGGCTGGAGGGCTGAGGCAAAGGTCGCCCTAACAGACGCATAAAATATTGGAGGGAAAAGCTATAAAGCCATTGCAGCATTTGGACCACTGGACCAGAAGATGGCAGGAGAAATGAGATGGAAGAGATTGGAAAGTTGATCGGGAAGGGATTTGGCATCTGGAAGAAGAACCTCAACCTTTGCATTCCCTTTATCTGCAGCGGCTTCGCCTCGATCCTGATCGTCGCCGCCTTTTTTATCGCCATGTTCCTGGCTGTAATGCCATTTATGGATGAGGACTGGACTCATGTAGAGGATTTGGAGGACAGCGGGTTGATAGAGGAGCTATTTGCCGGTATGGATTGGCAGGATTTTCTCCCCATATTAATCCTCTTCCTCGGAATGATTGTCGTTCTCTCTTTGGTGGGATCCTACTTCAATGCCGGAGCCATAGGCATGACCAGGCAGGCTCTTGTGGAGGGCAAATCGAGAACATCAGCCATGTGGTCCGCTGGAAGGAAGCACTTTTGGAATATGTTTCTCTTGAGCCTCATAATGGGATTGGCGACGATGGCCGGTCTCATCTTCCTCCTCCCCGGTATGGAGCAGCTTACTCTAGCCTTATCCGGAAATCTTGATAACCTGGAGGGGCTAGGAGTGATCCTGGCTGGATTTCTGCTGTTCATCCTCTATGCCCTGGTTCTGTCAGTCATATTAGCCCTTGCACCTTATGCTCTGGTGCTGGAGGGCGCAGGGCCGGTGCAGGCCATGAAGGCAGGAATAGATTTCTTCCGTTACAACAAGTTCGATGTCTTTATTCTGTGGCTGGTGGTGGCGGCTCTATCTCTGGTCTTGCAGATGATTGGCAGCTTTATCTCCACGGGAAACGAGGAAGCATATCAGCTGCTGTCATTGGTCACCAGTCTGGTGAGTCTGCTTGTCTTGGCCCCCCTTGCCAATCTCTGGTGGACAAGGCTTTATATGGTTCGCAAGGGTATGCTCAAAGAGGAAGAGGTGAAAGATCCTTGGTGAATTTTCCCAGTTTGAGCTATTCGGCGATCATCCTGCGCTTTCGGCAGTATGCACTGATTCAGCAGGCAGCCATTGCCGCGGCTTTTGTGCTGCTGATTTATATTCCATACTCTTATTTTTTGTTGAGAATGAGCTTCACAGAATCCATTGCCATGGCGGTCTATTCTGCTGTGCTCTTTATGGCCATATATTATCTAACATCCTGGTTCATCCTGAGGAAGACCAGAAAGCTGGCCGTTCAATCTCATGGGCCGAAGAAGGGCCTGAGAAAATAGGCAGACTGCTCAGACCAAAGTATAAGTCCTGATGGCGGCAATAATGATCCTCGAAGGGTTGAATATGGAACTTAAGGTCGTAAAGATTGAAATCCCAGAGGGATCGAATCTGGTTTTAGGACAGAGCCATTTCATAAAGACGGCAGAGGACCTCTACGAGGCTATGGCAGGAACCGCTCCCGGGGCGAAGTTCGGCATAGCATTCTCTGAGGCCAGCGGCGACTGCCTGGTGCGCTCAGAGGGAAATGATTTGGAGCTGGTCGAGGCGGCAAAGAAAAACTCTCTTGATTTGGCTTGCGGCCATACCTTCGTGCTGCTGATGAATGGGGCTTTTCCCATAAACGTTCTCAATGCTATCAAATCCATCCAGGAGGTCTGCGGCATATTCTGCGCTACTGCCAATCCCCTAGAGGTGGTGGTGGCCGAGACCGATCTCGGACGAGGGATCATGGGCGTGATCGATGGCTTCGTGCCCAGGGGCACTGAGAACGACCAACAGGTGGAAGAGAGACGCCTCTTGCTCAGGAGGTTTGGATATAAACTTTGATCTGGCGGTATCAAACGGCCGGGTCTATACCAAAAACGGGCTGAAAAGCATCGATATCTGGATCAAAGAGGGGAGGATCGCTGCCCTGGGCGGCCCGCACCGGGCGGCAGAGAAGATCGACGCCCAGGGAATGCTGGTCCTGCCGGGATGCATCGATGCTCATGTACACTTTCGCGATCCTGGGCCAAGCTACAAAGAGGACTGGCTCTCCGGATCAACAGCTTCAGCCGCGGGAGGGGTCAGCACGGTCATCGACCAGCCGAATACCGATCCGAGGACCCTGGACCGCAGCTCATTCGAGATGAAGCTGGAGCGGGCGCGAGCCAGCTCTGTGGTGGACTACTGCATCAATGGCGGTCCGGGCAAGATCGAGGAGCTGAAGAAGGCCGGAGCCCAGGCCATCGGGGAGATATTCTGCTATGAGCATAGCGACTCTGAGATCGTTCGGATTCTCGCCGAGACGAGGAGACTGGGGTTGCTTGCTACGATTCACGCTGAGGATGGCTCTATTATTAAAGAGATGGCGATGGCCCTATCCAGTCGGCAGGATCCTGCGGTCCACTCCCTCGCCCGGCCGGTGGAGGCGGAGGTTCGGTCGATAGAGAAGGTCTCAGGCTGGTCGGATCGACTGCATATCTGCCACTTAAGCAGCAGCCAGGGACTGAATCTGATTGAGAGGACAAGGCAGGAATGGACAAGAGAGGAGACTGTTGCAGCCGGGCCAAAAAGTGCAACTCATAATAATGCCAACACGAGACTGACCTGCGAGGTCACCCCTCACCATCTCCTTCTCAATGTAAAGGATTATAAAAAGCAGGGATCATTGCTGAAGATGAATCCACCCCTGCGGGGTAAGGCAGACAGCGATCGGCTCTGGGAGGGGCTGAGGACTGGCAGCATCGATATTTTAGCCTCGGATCATGCTCCTCACCTCCCTGAAGAGAAGGGAGAGGACATCTGGGAGGCACCAGCAGGGGTCCCTGGGGTGGAGACCATGCTGCCGCTTATGCTTTTCGCTGTGAGGAGAAATCTTCTCCGCCTGGACCGATTGGTGGATGCCCTGGCCACCAGGCCGGCGAGGATCTTCGGCCTGGCTGGAAAAGGAGCTATCAGAGTGGGAAAGGATGCCGATCTGGTGATAGTCGACCCCAAGAGGGTGGCGGATATAAGGGCCGATCGGCTGCACAGCCGGGCGGACTGGACCCCCTATGATGGGATGAAGGCCATATTTCCCAGGATGACGATCATAAGGGGCAGTGTGGTCTGGGATGATGATCTGGCGGTCGGACCAGGCTACGGACGCTTCCAGGGAGCGCAATTGCAGTGAATGCAAAAGGTTTTATGAGAACAGAGCACTATTTTAAGTTATGAGATCCGATTCTTCAGGCACCAGCGATCTGGAACGCATGATCGGCAAAGCGGCAGTCGAGGCGGCGAGAATGTCCAGCCAGGCGAGCCAGGCGGCGAAGAAGATCCTGGGCGATGTGACGGGCGAGATATCTGAGACGAAGAGCCTTGACCGCGCACCTCTTGACCTCATAGATGCCGATGTAGAGCTGATCGCTCTGGTGGCCCTGCCCGGCGCTAGCAAGGATATGATCGACCTGAGGGTGACCGAGGACAGCCTGTATGTCGACGCCAAGGCCAGTCCCAGGGAAGGTAAATATCTTCGACAGGAGCTCAATTCTATAAGCCTAAAAAGGGAGATCAAGCTGCCGGCGGAGGTCAAGCCAGAGCAGGTGCGGGCAATGTTCAAGGACGGCATCCTGGAGGTGCATCTCCCGAAATTGGTAGTAGTAAATGCTCAGAAGGTCCAGGTGGATTAGCGCTGCTGTCCACTGGCCGATCAATTTTTTTGCAAAAAAAAGAGAGAGGTCTGGTTCAGTATTCTCTGTCCAGACTCTCTGTCGTCTTCACCTGATAGGTGTAGTTGATCGATGTCTCCTGGCGGGGCATGACCTCCAGCTTCCACTTTAGGGTGGTGGCCGTTCTCTCATCGGGCTCGGGGGAGACTGAGATCATCACCGCCTCCTGGGGCACAGTGTCCGTTACCTCCAAATCTGCAGTCCGGTCCAGGTTGCTCTTGATCGAAAGGTGATAGGTCCAGGCCTGTCTGATCTCCTTGACAGTGCGGTTACCCTCAGGCGTGCTTATCGCTTTGATCTCCTCGGTTTTGTTATAGTCGGAGAGCTTTTTCTCCAGCTTCAGATCAGCAGAGGTGCCCACCACAATGGAGGCGTTGGTGCCGGCGGGGGTATAGGGCATCTGGATGGTGGAGACATATTCGCCATTGCGGTAGAGCATGGCCTTCCCCTCGGGCCAGGGATTGTCCAGCGTGTTGTTGATACGTATCTCCTCATCTGCCGGACCCTCAGACTGCCAGCTGGCATCCCAGGTATAGATCCTCACCAGAGGTGACTCCTTCTCGAAGAGGGGGAATCCTATCTCCTTGTCCATGGCCAGGTCCTTTCGACCCTCCAGTTCAAAGATATAAAGGGTCTCCAATTCGCCAGTGGACGGAAGAGGCGCAGCTGATTCATATGCCTCTTCTTCTGCCGCATACATCATTTTAGCATCTGCCGCTCCTGTGCTTCTGGGTGCAGCAGGATAGGCATGCACCTCAGGAGTGAGACCGGCCACCAGCTTGAGGCGCACGTCCTTCAGGTCCTCTCCTCCCCGGTTGCTCACCACGGCATTGGACTTCACCAGCACTTCGTCCTCGCTGAGGTGCAGGTCGTATATGGGCTTCCAGGCAGCAGAGTTGTACATGAGGTAGCTCAGATCGAATCTCTGCGATCCAGCGGACGATATGTTCAGGGTATAGATGGGGTCTGACTCGTAGACCACCCTATCGGTGGTAGCATTGCTCACCGAGAGAAGGACAGAGCCGAAATCAGCCTTATCCGGAACATTGACCACGTACTTGTGAGCTCCCTCGGTCACATCCAAAAATCCCGCTCTCTTAACTGCCATCAGGCCGTCAGGATAGATGGTGACGGAGTCCACGGGCAGGGTAATGGCGGTTGTGGCCTCGACTTCGCTCGCCTCCTGCGAGGCCGAGGCAGGAACGCATAACAACAGCACTAGAATAATTGCATAGAGCTTCATAAGAACACCTTATTCTTAATGAGTGGTAAGAGTATTAACTTTTTCCTCAAATGACTCACAATTCCTTGACCATTTTTTGGTAGGGCGCAGAGAATATCAGATCCTGGGAATCGCTGAGCATCGAGCCCCCCTCTGAAGTGGGCGGCTGGGCCCCCCAGCCCCAGGAACCCCAGCTGGCTAGTGACGCAGCCAAGAAAAGAGCAGATCCTGCGGCAGAGAGACTTCAGCGATTCATTCGCGGTCGAATGGCAGATAGCAGGCGTGAGCATAGTCGGGCCGCAAAAAGAATCATTACCGAAGAAGACATGCCTGCCAGGAAAGAATCCTCTTGGGAGAGGAGCAGCAAGAAACGAAAGCTACCTTTTCAGATTATCCCCTTGGCTCGCAAGGCAATCCTCATCTCGATCACATCGCTCTCCAGCCTCTCGAACCGTTGGTCAAGGTAGCTTTTCAGGTCTTTTCTGGAGTCTTTGACTTCATCCAGGAGATCATGCTGCAAGTCCACCATCTCCTTCTGTGTCTCCAACATAATATCTTGCTTCTGCAGCATCTGATCCTGCATGTCCAGCATCTGATCCTGCATGTCCAGCATCTGATCCTGCTTTTGAATCATCACATCCATCTTTCCGCCGAGGTTGTTGTTCATATTATTAACCGCGGAGATGAGCTCCTTCAGATGATCAGCAGCGGTGTCCAGCCTGGAATCTGTCTCTCCGGGGCCCACAACCTTGTAGAAGTTTGCGAAATCTCCTGCGGGTTCTGAATACTTTTTTTCGATTGATGAAACATTAATCAGAGTGTTCTTGATGTCGATGGCCTCTTCGAACCACTTCAGCTTATCGTCATCGCCCTCGGCCATGATCTTCACCCGGCCGTCATCAAGATTCTCGACTGTTCCCTTCAGGCCCAAGGCTCGGGCAATATCGATGATCCGGACTCTGTATCCTGTCCTCTGGACCTGGCCAGAGACGTAAGCTGTAAGCCTCTTCATCTGGATGACTCTTGTTGCTCTTTGTATTTGGGCTTATCGTCGACTATTTGACGCTCTCTCTCTCAAACGATGAATAAAATGCCCATGCTATCGTACCCGCGAGCAGGCGCATCATGGGGCACGCGCTCGGGGCCCCACATATGCACGATCCCGACGGGCCAACACTGTCGCAGGACAAGTCGGTGTTCTTTCGCACTTGAATTCGGCTGTATTGCATTACCCCCGCATCTCGTCCACCATTCCTCCTGACTTGGGGTCCATGGCGTCCCTCAGTCCGTCACCAAGCAGGTTGAAGGCCAGCACTGTGATCATAATAGCTATGCTGGGAATGAATATCAGGTAGGGCGCAGAAAATATCAGCCCCTGGGAGTCGCTGAGCATCGAGCCCCACTCTGCAGTGGACGGCTGGTCCCCCAGCCCCGTGAATTCCTGGCTGGCCAGGGAGAGGATTGCTCCGGCCATGTTCAGGGTCGCCAGCAACACAACCGGCGAGACTGCATTGGTTAGGATGTGTTTTTTAAGGATATATCCGAGGCGCCCAGGCACTTCGCAGCCTCAATGAACTCCATCTCCCGGAAGGATATTGTCATCCCCCGGATAATTCGGGCGTAGCCGGTCCAGATGGATATGCTCATGGCGATCACGGCGTAAAAAAGCCCAGACCACGGCATGCCGATGATGGCCAGGGTAAGCAGGAGTCCGAGAGAGCCGGGCACCAAAGATAATCCTTGAAAGGACATCCCGCCCGAACTTATCAGTTCCAAGGAGATGATCCTGGTTCGGCCACTGGAGCCTCTGGCTGATTTAAGGACCATGGGCTCAAGACAGGGGATGAGCTCATCGTGGATGAGATTTGAATCCCATGGTCTCTTGATTATTTTATGGTTGAATCGCCGTAAGCTATTGTTTACACCAAATTCCTAGGACGAACCATCCAGGCTCTCCGTCGTTACCACTCGATAGCTGTAGTCAATGGCCGTCTTCTGCCGCGCCAATAGCTGTAGCCGCCATTTCAGGCTGGTGGCCGTGGTCTCAGCGGGCTTGGGGGTGACGTCGATCATCTCCGCCTCCTGGGGCAGGTTGTCTGTGGCCTCTAAAGTGGCCGCACGGTCCAGATTGCTCTCGACTTTGAGGTGATAGGTCCAGGTCTCAGTGGTCTCTTTTTCGGTATGATTCCGTCCGTTGGACGTGATGGCCCTGATCTTCTCCGTGACGTTGTAGTCCTTCAGCTTTCTCGTAACCTTGAGATCCGCAGACGGGCCGATGACAAGGGTGGCATTTGTCCCGGATGCAGTGTAGGGCATGTCTATGGTGGAGACATAGTCGTCATTTCTGTAGAGCAGCGCCGTCCCGGAAGGCCAGGGGTTCTTCATGGTGTTATTGGCCCGGATCTCCTCCACAGCAGGCCCCTCCTCCTGAAGGTAGGCATTCCAGGTGTAGACCCTGACCAGAGGTACGTTCTCTTGGAAGAGCGGGAATCCGATCTCCTTGTCTTGAGCCAGATCCTTTCTACCCTCCAGCTCGAAGATGTAGAGCGTCTCCAGTTCGCCTGAGGATGAGCCCTCAGGGGCAGCTGCCAGGTCAAAAGCTTCGTTTGTCGCTGCTTCTGCCCCATATGCCTGCTGGATTTGTGCAGACCTGTATATCGGCTCGACGGCAAGAGGCAGTCCGGCCACCAGCTTGAGTCGGACGTTCTTCAGGTCCTCTCCGCCACGATTGCGGACGACGGCGTTTGCATTCAGAAGAACGGAATCATTGGCAAGATGCAGATCGTATCTGGGCTCCCAGAAGCCTGCGCTGTGCATCAGATAGCTGAGCGCAAAGTCCTGCGGTCCCGATGAAGAGATATTCAGAGCGTAAACGGGATTGGCGTCATAAACCACTCTCTGTACGCTGGCATTGCTCACGCTCAAGAGGATGGAGCTCTTGTCGGCTGCATCAGGAATGTTGATTACGAACTTATGCTCGCCGACAGTTGTATCCAGGGTTCCCATGCGCTTCACTGCCATCAGGCCGTCCGGATAAACGGTGACAGAGTCGACAGGCAAAGTCACGGCTGTGGTGGCCTCAACCCCGCTCGATTCCGTCGAGGCAAGGGCTGGGGCGCACAACAGCACCACCAGAAAAACTGCAAAGAATTTCATTACAAATCCCATTTTAGAGTAAACAGTCCGAGATATTATACTTTCCTGAATTTGAGACAAAAGAAATCGCAACGTAATCCTTATATCGATTCATCCTTTCAGAGGACTCAGATCTAATTATGGTGTTTCCATGTTTCTTGATTTTATGAGCGAGGTCGAGGGCCTGCTGAAAAGCGCCCTCGATCGCTGTGGCT
Source organism: Methanosaeta sp. UBA533 (assembly GCA_002498745.1). Taxonomy (GTDB): domain Archaea; phylum Halobacteriota; class Methanosarcinia; order Methanotrichales; family Methanotrichaceae; genus Methanothrix. The sequence continues at coordinate 21,566 of DAIO01000168.1, forward strand.
TTGCGCCAGAGGAGGGTATAAACAGCCTGGGGCTTGAGCTTACCCCTCATGCCGATCTGGCATCTTCAGTGGCCTTCCGCCTGGCACCGGTCCTCAAGAAGAGCCCGGCCGCCATAGCTGGAGAGATCCACCAGGCGATCCCCCATGAATTCCGCTATGTAGAAAAGGTGGAGCTTGCCGGCCCCTACCTCAACTTCTTCATGAACCGAGCGTTCCTGAATGCTGTCTTGAACCAGGCCCTGGCAGACAATGCCTGGACTGGGAGGATGAACGAGAAGGTCATAGTGGAGCACACCTCCGCCAATCCGGACGGGCCGCTCCATGTGGGCCATATCAGAAACTCAGTGATCGGCGATACCCTGGTCAGAATACTGCGCCGGGCGGGCTGCAGCGTCGACGCCCAGTACTATGTGAACGATATGGGCCGCCAGGAAGCGATGGTGGTGGTGGGTTGCGATCACTTCCCGCTCGACTCCATCAAGGCGGACCATGCCATCGCTCGGGTCTACATCGCCGCAAACAAGGAGATGGAGAGCAATCCCGTCATCCGGGAGGAGGCAGACCGGGTGATCCAGCTCTATGAGGCAGGCGATCCGGAGGTCACCGTCAAGGTCCAGTCTGCGGTCCGTTATGCTATCGGCGGAATAGAACAGACCCTGCAGAGGATGAACATCCGCCACGACAGCTACCACTGGGAGTCGGAGTTCGTGCGGGATGGAAGCGTGGCCGAGATTGTGGCGCGCCTGGAGAAGACCGGCCTTGTCGCCTGGGATGAGGGATCTCTTCAGCTGGACCTGAATGATTATGGCTTTGAGAAGAAGATGGTCCTGAAAAGAGCCAATGGGACATCGCTATACATCACCCGCGACCTGGCCTACCACCGCTGGAAGTCGGCCAACTCCGATCGCTCGGTGGATATCCTTGGGGCGGACCATAAATTGGTCTCCGGACAGCTGCGAGTGGCTTTGGGCTTTTTAGGCGTCCGCGAGCCGGAGGTGGTGATATTCGAGTTCGTCTCTCTGCCTACGGGCTCCATGAGCACCCGCAAGGGCAAGTTCATCTCCGCGGACGAGCTATTGGATGAGGTGGAAAAGCAGGCTATGGAGGAGGTCAGGGCCCGCCGGCCGGATGAGAGCCCTGAGTTTTTAAAGGAGGTGGCCCGCCAGGTGGCCAGCGGTGCAGTGCGCTACGATGTGGTAAAGGTATCCGCGGACAAGGCCACCACCTTCGACTGGAAGCAGGCC